>JAZQWV010000011.1:0-10841 GCA_045632525.1 Candidatus Fimenecus sp. | reverse complement strand
TTTTCCTAATTGTCTTCCTAAGACCGCTTGGCCTCCGACTTCGAAAGGAAATTTATACATGGATAATATGACAGGACTTAAAAGAACTCACTACTGCGGGGACCTTCGTAGTGCGAATATCGGTGAAGAGGTAACCGTTTGTGGTTGGGTTGCAAAACAACGCGACTTAGGTTCGCTTATTTTCATTGACCTTCGCGACAGAACAGGTATTATTCAGCTTGCATTTGATGAAAATACAGAAAAAACTATTTTTGACAAAGCTTTTTCTGCAAGAAATGAATTTGTTCTTATGGCAAAAGGTATTGTAAAAGAGCGTTCTTCTAAAAACCCTGATTTGCCAACAGGCGACATTGAAATAGATGTTAAAGATTTAAGGCTTCTTTCAAAAAGTGAAACACCTCCTTTTGATATTGTTGAAAATTGCAAAACAGGTGAAAACACCCGTCTTAAATATCGTTACCTCGATTTAAGAAGACCTGATTTACAGAGCAATATTTTATTCCGTCACAAGGTTACAAAAATTACTCGTGACTACTTTGACGAAAACGGATTTATTGAAATTGAAACTCCAATGCTTATCCGTTCAACTCCAGAAGGTGCTCGTGACTTCTTAGTTCCTTCAAGAATTCACAATGGTACTTTTTACGCTCTTCCACAGTCACCACAACTTTACAAACAGCTTTCAATGGTAGCAGGTTTTGACAGATATATGCAGATTGCTCGTTGCTTCCGCGACGAAGACCTTCGTGCTGACCGTCAGCCTGAATTTACACAGATTGACCTTGAAATGTCATTCGTTGATGTTGATGATGTTATGGGTATGGGTGAAGGCTATATTCAAAGAGTGTTCAAAGAAGCTATGGGTGTTGACATTCAGTTACCACTCCCCCGTCTTACTTATAAAGATGCTATGGAACGCTATGGTTCTGATAAACCTGACACTCGTTATGAAATGGAACTTTGTGACCTTGGTGACGTTGTTAAAGGTTGTGGTTTCGGCGTATTCACATCAGCACTCCAGGCAGGTGGTGCAGTTTACTGTATCACAGCTAAAAACGCTGTTAATACTCTTACAAGAAAAGAAATTGACAAGCTTACAGAATATGTTCGTGGTATTGGTGCAAAGGGACTTGCTTTTGCTCGTCTTATGCCTGACGGACTTGCATCTTCATTTGCAAAGTTCCTTACAGAAGACGAAATGACTGCTCTTCTTAACAAAGCAGGAGCAGAAACAGGCGATGTTGTGTTAATCGTTGCTGATACAAAGAAAAACAGCGTTCTTTCAGTTCTTGGTGCACTTCGTCAGGAAGTTGCAAAGAAGCTTGATATTATTCCAACAGACAAATTCAATCTTCTCTGGATTACAGAATTCCCATTCTTTGAGTGGGACGAAGACGCACAGACTTTTGTGGCTATGCACCACCCATTTACTTCCCCTATGGATGAATGTCTTGAATATCTTGAAACAGACAAAGCACAGGTTCGTGCAAAGGCTTATGACCTTGTTCTCAACGGTGTTGAATTGTCTTCAGGTTCAATCCGTATTACTGACCCTGCACTTCAAAAGAGAATGTTCTCTCTCCTTGGCCTTTCTGACGAAGAAGCTTATGAGAAATTCGGTTTCTTGACAGATGCTTTCAAATTTGGTCCTCCACCACATGGCGGTATGGGTATCGGTCTTGACCGTCTTGTTATGCAGATGATTGGCGCAGAATCTCTTCGTGATGTTATCGCGTTCCCTAAACTTCAGAATGCAAGCGAACCAATGACAGAATGCCCTTCACCAGTTGACACACTTCAACTTGACGAACTTGGCATTGAAGTTAAAGAAATTGAGGAATAATTTATGAAAAAAGCAAAAAGACAATTGAATATCATTTTAATGTCTTTGGTGCTTCTTTTCTCTTTTGGCATTACAGCCTTTGCAGAAGAAACAGTTAAAGTCCCAAATGATTTGACGGTGACACCAATTCGTATTTTCTTCGCTTGTGTTGTTATTGTTGGTTTTGTTATTATGGAAATTCTTTTTAACAGAATTCGCACCCAACGAATTGAAAAGAGAAATAATAAAAAGTAAAAAGCAAACTGCTCAGTTTTGGCTGAGCAGTTTATTTTTTGTATTGTTATTTGATTTCTTTTGTGATATACTTTTTGCAGATTTGAAAGTGGGAGGTCCACATTATGTTATATTTTTATCCTGAAGATTTTGGCGCACTTGGTAATGGTGTGAATAACGACTGTCAAGCCATTCAATCTGCTATTGACAAGGCAGAAGAAAACGGTGGTGGCACAGTTGTGCTCACAAGTGGCAAAACATATTATTCTGATTCAATCCGCATGAAGAAAAATGTTGAGTTGCACCTTCAAAAAGGCTCTCGTCTTAAAGCAACTGACAATATTGACGGTTATATTCGTCCTTGCAATATGATTAACGACCCTAAAACTGCACTTATCGGCAACCCTGTTACAGGCAAGCCATCGTTTGTATTTATTTACGGTTACGAGGCTGATGGTTGCACAATTTCAGGTGAAGGCACAATTGATGCTAATGGTCACGCATTCGTTGAGAGAAAAGACCAATATTATGTAACAGGTAATTTCTATCCAAGACCAACTGTTATCTATATTGAAAAGAGCAACAATATCACATTCAAAGATGTAACAATCGTTGATGCACCTTTCTGGACATTGCATCCTGCAGGTTGCGACGATGTGCTTATTTCTCAAATCAGAATTCTCAACGATTTGGATGTTGCAAACTCTGACGGCATTGACCCTGACCATTGCACAAATGTGAGAATTTTGGGCTGTCATATTGAATGTGCTGACGACTGTATCTGTCTTAAAACATCAAAGGGTAATGCTGAATATGGCCCTTGCGAGAATATTATTATTGCAAATTGTACTCTCATTTCAACATCTGCTGCCATTAAAATTGGCACAGAGGGTGTTGGCGATTTCCGCAATGTAATTGTTGACAACTGTATCATTTCACGAAGCAACCGTGGCCTTTCAATTCAGATTCGTGACGGCGGTAATGTTGAGAATGTTACATATTCAAACTGTATTGTTGAAACTCGTCGTTTCTGTCCTGATTGGTGGGGTACAGCAGAGCCTATCGTTATTACAACCTTTAATCGAGATGAAAATACAAAATCAGGTAAAATTAAGAATATTCGTTTCCGTAATATCACTTGTAAGGGTGAAAATGGTGTTCTTATTCACGGCACAGAAGAAAATATGATTGAAGATGTAACATTTGAAAATGTAAGTGTTACAATGACAAAAACATCAAAATGGGACTGCGGTCTTTACGATTTAAGACCTTGTCTTCAATATGGCGTTGAAAAATATAAAAATAGCGGTTTCTTCATAAGAAATGCAAAAAATGTGCTTATTGAAAAATCATCGGTTCAATGGGGTAACATCTGTGACGATTACGCAAAGGCAATTGATGCAGAAAATGCACCAAATCTTGAGTTAATAAGATTTAGTGGGACAGATGCACAGTAAAAGGCAAAAAATTAACCCGACCATAAGGTCGGGTTTTATCATTTCTTCAATCATTCAAAACATGAGTCCCCATCCATCATCGTATTCATAATACCAATGAGGATGCTCTTCGTTCTTTTTCTCCCATGATTCTGTATAAATAAAACTTCCATCATCACTCAAATATCCTATTCTCTCAGAAAATGGTGAATCTTTATAATTTATATAAATATATGTCCAATCACCATATTCTTCTGTTGTTACATATTTTGAAATATCTTCACCCTTTCCCTTTGCTTTTACTATCTCATCGATTTTGTTTTTATCTGTGATTCGACTTATAACATTATAATAAGCACTACCATACAGAGCAATATCTACAATTTCACAAGTGTCTGTTGTTGGCATTCTAAAATCAAAATCTTCTGAAACAAACCACTCATAATAGCTACTATCTTCATAAATATAAATTATTGTAGGGTGAGTTATTGAGTCATTTGAATAAATAAAATATCTGTCTTTTGGCATAGTATATTTTTGTCCCTTTTCAAGTTCAGGCAAAAATTCAATGCAAATACTCAAATCTATGGTTTTTAGTGTTTCATAAGGTGTTATACTATATGGGAAATCCCTAGGGAAAACATTATTATTGGCAAAAACTTTGTCATAATTACTTCTAATATAATTACTTCCACACTCATAGTATTTATGTCCGTTGTAAATCAACTCGTCTATATGAGTTTCATCATTACTTATAAATTCTATAACATCTATTTCTTCTGTGTGCTTTTCATAATAAGCAATACCAATTATTCCTAAAACAATTGACAACACAAGTGAAATTGCAGTAAGAACTTTTAGTACATTATCCTGAATCTTCCACTTTGCATAAAGCTTTTTAATCAATTCTTTTATGGCGGTTACTATACCGATAAGAGTCATTCCAACAAAAAGTGTTGTTGCACCCATTAAAAAGAATGGATACAAATCATCAAAACCCTCACGAATTAAATGCAATGGCAAAAAAGATGCTACAACTATTAACGGTAATGCAAATTTTATGTTGTTTTTCAAAAGTCCGGCTACCATACAGCAGACCACAGATAACAATACTCCACTGATTAAAAATTCGGGTGATGAATTAAAAATTATTATAAGATACATTGTCACTATTGGAAGTACACAAATCACCGAAAAAATCACTTTTTCTATTTTTTCTCTAGTATCTTCTGCCTCTTGCATTGTTGATATTATGACTTCATCACTTTTTGACACTAATTCTTCTTGACTCAAACGCTCACCAGCAAGAAGTTCGTTAACCGTTACGTCCAAAGTCCTTGCCAAAGGAGTCAGAAAAACTATATCAGGAAAACCCTTACCTGTTTCCCAGCGTGAAATTGCTTTATCAGTACAATTAAGAGCTTCGGCAAGTTCTTTTTGAGTAAGTCCTTTTTCAACTCTCAAAATTTTAATAAATTCGCCTGTTTTGAAACTATCCATTTTTCTACACTCCTTTCGCTTAAAATAATAACTGTTTTTGAATATTTTTTCAACCTATGTATCATAGAGTTGTTGATATATAACGATTTACGGGTGATTTTCTGCAAAAAAAGAACTCACATAATTGTGAGTTCTTTTTCTTTTATTTCATTACACCATATATTGCTGGGACAAACCAACCAAGAATTGTTGGTACTGCAAATGAAAATGCGATTGATGTTAAAAGTGTGAGACCTAATTTTTCAAGTCTTGCACCAACAAAGAAGATTGCATAAAAAGGTGCTACAAAAATCTTTGAAACTTTGCTTTTCCCTTTTTGGAAGAAATTCTCTTTAACCATCATAACATCTTCAATTTGTGGGAAAAGATTTGCGCAAAGAGAAATTCCAAGATACAAACAAATCCAAGCAAGTATATCACTATATTTTCCGAAATAATAAATTGTTGTTGCACCATTCATAAGCAACAAGAAACCAAGTGCTAAATTAAAGAAGAAAGGAATAAAGCAAACATCAAAGCTTGCACCTTTTCTCTTAATCAATTCATGGTCAACGTGACCGAGCATTTCGTTTGCTTGAACAACTCTTGCGTCGTCAACGATTACTTTCGTCCAACGACAACTCATGTGCTCAAAGAATGCATGAAGAATTGCACCCGGTAATGTAAGAAATTTTACGATTATATAAACTGTTCTCATCATAATAAATCATATCTCCCGCTCATTACAATTTCTTCAAGTGTGATTTTGCCATCTTTGTAATCTGTTACATCTTTTGAGAAAGGAATTCCATAAGCTCCTGACTCTTCGATTTCAGTTTCAAACTCTTCATATTTTTCATTGTTCTGTGTTGCAAGTGCAAGAATTGCCCAAAGGTCTCTTGACAAGCTATCAGTTGTGCCAAGTGCATCCATCTGATATGTGCAACATTCTTCTGCAGACTCATAAGCATCTGTATATTTGCCGAGCATCATAAGGCTAAGTGTCTTTTGCATTGAAAGAGTGTAACCAATTTCTGCAACAAGATTATAACCATCTTCAAGCTCTGCAAGACTGTTAAGACCTTCAACGCAAGTATCAACAGCTCTTTGATAATCTTTATCACGATAACGATAAAGCATTGACAAAATGAGATTGTCGTCAACACCTTCAGCGTTCATTTCTTTGATGTCTTCAAGCAATGCTTGAGCCTTGTCATATTGCTCTGTATCAATATAAGCACTTGCGAGAACTGATGTCCAAATACGGTCAACATATTCTGTGTGACCCAAGGCTTTTTCAAGATATTCAATCATTACTGCGTCATCTTTTTCATTTGCTTGTGCCGCAGCATACTTATATATATTGAGCCAACCTTCGTCACAGATATAAACCTTTTCTGTGCCGTCAGGTGTATATTCTGTATCAGTTTCATCATAATATGAACCATTTTTCTCATAAATCTTTTTGCCTGAAAGAGAATCGAGTTCTGCAATGATTTTATCATATTCATCAGCTTCCAAATCTGCAATATGATTTTGAATCACTGCCATTGTTGCTTGCATAAAGTCGATTTCTTCATCTATCACAGCAACATCTTTAAAAGCGATTAATTTAAGAGTAGCATCATCAAAATATGAAAGTCCGTTCATAACAAAATCCATATTATTTGCTTTATAGCCTGCAAGAATCTGTTTTGCATAAAGATTTTTGTAGTTTTCTCTTAAAGTTTCTTCAATGCAAGCCTCCGCCATATCATAATCGCTGACCGCTGAATAGAAATTGTTCGCTTTGAAATTCTTGTCACCATTTTTCATATATGAAAACGCAGGTGTGTCAATTGCAAAATTGATTACGCCAAGAATCAAAACGCCCAAGATAACTACAACTGAAACTAAACCTTTCCAGTCATAAGGATATTTTTCAAGAATTGCTTCACATTCTTCACAGAAAATGCTATCAGGATTTTTCTTTGTTCCTCTTGGTCTTTCACCACAGCATTCGCAGTTGTTGTCAAAGTCAACTATAGCCCTACGCTTTTCATCAAGCGAAACTGTTTTAGGGTCATACCCCTCAACCTCAATGCTTTCAACATCAAAATCGTCTGTTTCTTCTGCTTCTTCTTGTGCTTTACTGAGTTCTTCTTTAAAAATACGAACAAGTTCGTCCATCTCGTCACGATAGTTTTCATTTTCAGGTGTGTTACCATCAAGTTTTTTCTTATCGTCCAATGTTATTCCTCCTTACTGTTCGTTTGCTCCGCAACATTTTTTGTATTTTTTACCGCTACCGCAAGGACATGGGTCATTTCTGCCGACTTTTTCGCCTTTTTTAACGGGTTGTTTTTTATCGCTTCCGTCAGTGCCACCACTTGTTGCGGTAATCTTTGCTGCTTGTTCGCGTTTAACATCTTCTTCACTCTTTAATTTGAAAAGAAGAAGTGTTGTGACTGTGCCTTCACGGATAAGCGCTGTCATTTCGTCAAACATGTCAAAGCTTTCCATACGGAATGCAACAACAGGGTCTTGCTGTGCATAAGAACGAAGATAAATACCACGCTTTAATTCTTCCATAGCATCAAGGTGGTCCATCCAACGCATATCAACATTATGAAGAAGAACCTTGCGCTCTAATTCTGACATAATTTGTTCGCCATATTCAGCACTCTTTGCGTTATAGATGTCCATAGCTTTATTATAGAAATATTCTTTAAATTGCTCTGGATTGTTATAACTATTTTCAATGTCAGGACCTGCAAGATATTTAAACTTATTAATAAGTCCGTTGATATTCCAATCTGCAACCGCATTCCCTGCAGGACAATAGAAATCAACTGTTTCGTTCACATAATCATCAATCATTTTAAGGATTGTTGCATGAATATCTGCACCATCAAGCACTTTGTTTCGCTGACCATAAATAACTTCTCTCTGCTTGTTCATAACATCGTCAAAACGAAGAACATTACGACGCATTGCAAAGTTATTGCCTTCAACTTTCTTTTGTGCACCTTCAATTGTGCTTGTGAACAATTTTGCTTCAACAGGAATATCACCCATACTCTTGAATGTATCAAGAATATTATAGAAACGGTCACCTGCGAAAAGACGAAGTAATTCGTCTTCGGCTGAAAGGTAGAATTTGCTTTGACCAGGGTCACCCTGACGACCTGCACGACCTCTGAGCTGATTATCAATTCGGCGTGACTCGTGACGCTCTGTACCAATGATAAAGAGACCACCTGCTTCGCGAACTTTATCTGCTTCGTCGCGAAGTTGCTCTTTATATTTCTTTTCAAGGTCTTGATAGGTTTTTCTTGCTTCGAGAATATCTGTATTATCTGTTTCTGCAAAGCCTGTTGCCTCTGCAATAAGTTCATCAGAATAATCCATTCTTCTCATTTCATTTCTTGCCATATATTCTGGGTTACCACCAAGAATAATGTCAGTACCACGACCTGCCATATTTGTTGCGATTGTTACTGCACCAAACTTACCTGCTTGTGCAATAATTTCTGCTTCTTTGTCATGATATTTAGCATTGAGCACTTCGTGTTTAATGCCACGCTTTTTAAGAACTTTACTTAAAAGTTCACTCTTTTCAATATTTGTTGTACCAACAAGAACAGGTTGACCCTTTGCATTACATTCAAGCACCTGCTCAATAATTGCGTTATATTTTGCAAGTTCTGTTTTATAAAGAACATCGTCTTCGTCATTACGGACAACAGGTTTATTTGTTGGAATTTCAATAACATCAAGTTCATAGATTTCTTGGAACTCGTGTTCTTCTGTCATTGCAGTACCTGTCATACCTGAAAGTTTATTGTAAAGTCTGAAATAATTTTGGAATGTAATTGTTGCAAGAGTTTTTGACTCTCTTTCAACCTTAACATTTTCTTTTGCTTCAATTGCCTGATGAAGACCGTCAGAATAACGACGACCAATCATAATACGACCTGTGAACTCGTCAACGATGAGCACTTCGCCATCTTTAACAACATAGTCAACATCGCGTTTCATAACACCGATTGCCTTGATTGCAAGGTCGATGTGATGCTGAATTGTAAGATTTTCAACATCAGCAAGGTTTTCAACACCGAAGAACTTTTCAGCTTTTTTAATACCATTTTGTGTAAGTGATGCTGTTTTTGCTTTTTCATCAACAACAAAATCGTCATCGTCACTTGCAAAACTTTCAACGCCCTGTTTTGCATCAACTTCTTTAACCTTACACATTTTAAGGCGCTTTGCAAATTCATTTGCAATTTTGTAAAGTTCAGTTGATTTGTCCCCCATACCAGAAATGATAAGCGGAGTTCTTGCTTCGTCGATAAGAATTGAGTCAACTTCGTCAACAACTGCAAAGTTATGTCCACGCTGAACTCTCTGTTCTGCATAGATAACCATATTATCACGAAGATAGTCAAAGCCCATTTCGTTATTTGTACCATAAGTAATATCGCAGTCATAAGCGGCTCTTCTTTGTTCACCGTCTAAATCATGAACGATAAGACCAACTGTAAGCCCTAAGAAACGATAAAGTTTGCCCATCCATTCAGAGTCACGACGAGCAAGATAGTCGTTAACTGTAACAATGTGAACACCCTTACCTGAAAGTGCGTTAAGATAAGCAGGAAGTGTTGCAACAAGTGTTTTACCCTCACCTGTTCTCATTTCCGCGATTCGTCCTTGGTGAAGAACAATACCACCAATAATCTGCACAGGGAAATGACGCATATTAAGAACACGAGCAGATGCTTCACGACAAGTTGCAAATGCTTCGGGCAAAATGTCGTCAAGAGTTTCGCCTTTTTGTAATCTTTCTTTAAACTCAACAGTTTTCGCTTGAAGTTGTGCGTCGGTTAACCCTTTGTATTCTTCTTCAAGAGCCAAAACCTTTTTTTGAATCGGGATTATTCTCTTAACTTCTCTGCTTGAATAATCACCAAAGATTTTTTTGAATAAAGACATAAATTTTTATCCTTTCAGTTGCATAAAAACAACATTTTCTACATTTTTAATGTGACTTAGAAAAAATTATCTATAATCACCCATTATCACTAGCATATTATATCATACAATTTATAAAAAATCACTAACAATTTGTTAATTTTTGCAAGTTTTTTTCTTGATTTTATACAGAAAATTTGGTATTCTTATATTAGGTTTATAGTTTTTGCGAAAACCTACGCTGAAAGCGTAATTTTTTTCGAAGGAGGAATCAGAAATGACTGATTCAAGAACATTAGCTTACATAAATATGTATGCTGTTCTCGGCACATTGGAAAACCTTTGTGAACTCGATGAAAAAGCTAAAGAAATTATTTCAAAAATCGAAAAACCAATTTCAGTAGCTTTCGATGTTAAGGGTGGTCCAAGTGCTACACTCACATTTTCTAAAAACGGTTGCCGTATGGACGATGGCGTCAAAGCTGATTGCGACATCAAAATTCCTGTTGCAAACTGCGACAAATTCAACGGAATTATTGACGGCAAAGTTACACCAATTCCAACAAAGGGTCTTACAAAGGTTAACTTCCTTTTAAAGACATTCACTGCTCTCACTGACAGACTTACAGAGGTTATGAGACCTACTGAAGAAGCACTTAAAGATGCTGATTTCTTCCGTCTTAACACACTCTGCACATTCTATACAGTTGCAGTTGCAATTTCTCAGATTGGTAATCAGGATGCTATCGGTAAATTCAGTGCATCAAACATTGTTGATGGTGATATCCAGATTGGCATCACAGATACTGTTTATGCAACTATCCGTGTTAAAGATAATCATCTTATTACAATCAAGCAAGCACCTGAAAAGCCACGTGCAATCATGGAATTCTGTGACCTCGAACTTGCTAACGCTCTCT
>JAZQWV010000010.1:0-4710 GCA_045632525.1 Candidatus Fimenecus sp. | reverse complement strand
GCCATACCTGCAGCAACACCGAACATATCCTGTTCTGCGATACCTACATTGATAACTCTTTCAGGGCAAACCTTAAGAACGTCACCGAGCTTTGTTGATTTTGCAAGGTCAGCTGTAATAGCAACAACCTTGGGGTCCTTTAAAATGATGTCAGCAAGAGCCTTACCGTAAATTTCAGCTGTGGAAAGTGAAGTCTGGTCAACTGCTGTGTAAACAAATCCGCCTGCCATAATTATTTGCCCTCCTTCTCTGCTCTTGCAACTCTTGCTGCATAGTCTGCATCAAGTTCATTGTTGAACTTTTCAAAGAGTGCATCGTCGATTGCGCCATAGTGCCATGTGTAGTCGCCTTCGATTGACTTGATACCTGCGCCCTTCTTTGTATCCATAAGAATACATGTTGGAGCACAAGGAGCCTTTGCTCTTTCGATTGCAACATCAATAGCATCACAAAGCTCACCGATATTGTTACCATCAACAACGATTGTGTTGAAGCCGAATGCTGTCATTTTGTCAGCAAGTGGTTCGAGTTTCTTAACATCTTCTGTGTTACCGTCAATCATATTGTGGTTACGGTCGATGAATACGATACAGTTAGAAAGCTGATAGTGATTAATTGTCATAAAGCCTTCCCAACATGAGCCTTCGTCAAGCTCACCGTCACCAGTAACTACATAAGTAAGGAAATCTTTGTTCTGAAGTCTTGCTGCAAGTGCTGTACCTGCTGCGATTGATGGGCCGTGACCAAGTGAACCTGTTGAAGCGTCAACGCCTACAACTTTGTTTGAGTCAAGGTGCATACCCATTTTTGAACCTGAAAGGTTGAATGATTTGAGCATTTCAACATCGTTGAAACCTTTGTCGCAAAGAACAGGAGCATAAGCAATTGCTGCGTGACCCTTTGAAAGAATAAATCTGTCACGGTCGTCCCATTTTGGGTCTTCAACCTTAATGTTGAGATATTTGTGGTAAAGAACTGTGAGAAGGTCCATAACACTCATACCGCCGCCGAAGTGTCCGCTACCTGCCCAAACTGTTGTTTGAACGCAGAGTTTACGAAGGTCGAGGGCTTTCTTTTCGAGTGCAAGCCATTCTGCTTTTGATAAATTAGCCATAATTTTCCCTCCAAGAAAATTTTATTAGAAGCGGGGTCCCCACCCCGCTATAATTTATTTGATTAGCCTCTAAGCTCTGGGTGGTTTTTAGCAACTACTGAGAATGCGTCTTCAGCAATTTCAATTGACTTCTTGATGTCTTCTTCTGTGAGAGAAGCGTTGATGAAGTGGTTGTGGTGAGATGTGATGAACAAACCACGGTTAACACATTCTGCAACCCATTCCTGATGAAGCATAAGGTTGTCATCATTAGCAATTCTCAAATAGAAGAGAGCTGGTTCACCAGAAACTTTAAGGTCGAAGCCGTGTTCAGCACCTGCTGCCTTAAGACCGTCAGTAAGCTGAATACCCATTCTGCGGAACATTGTTGGTGTATCAAGAGCTTTCATCTTG
This sequence comes from Candidatus Fimenecus sp., assembly GCA_045632525.1. GTDB lineage: Bacteria > Bacillota > Clostridia > Oscillospirales > Acutalibacteraceae > Fimenecus. The sequence continues at coordinate 3,203 of JAZQWV010000010.1, read as the reverse complement.
TTGATACAAGCAACGCAAGCTGCGAATGGAACTGCACTCATCCAGTAAGAACCTGTATATGTAATACCTGAAACAGTTGCTTTCATATGTTCACCACCGCAAAGTGCTGACATATTGTAACCGTTAGCAAGAGCTTTACAGAAACAGATAAGGTCTGCTTTGAAGCCGTAGTAGTGGTCAGAACCTGCAAGGTCAAGACGGAAGCCTGCACGAACGTCATCAATGATAAGAACAACACCATGGTCGTCACACCATTTACGAACTGCCTGCCAATATTCTTTTGATGCTGGTTCGTTGTCTTTGAAGTTACCGTGGTCATAAGGCTGAGCAATAAGACCTGCGATATCACCATTGTTGTCATCATATGCCTTCTGAAGTGCATCTAAATCCCACCATGGGCAAATGATATTGTTAGCAACATCTTCTGGAGTAATACCTGGGTAGTCAATTTTCTGTGCCCATGGGAAATCTCCATGATAATAATATTTTAAGAAGATAATCTTCTTTTTATGTGTGTGTGCTCTTGCTGCCATTGTTGCAAGAGTTGTTGTGTCTGAACCGTTCTTGCAGAAGAATGCCCAGTCAGCACATGCAACTGTGTCAACAAGTGTTTCGGCACATTCAACCATAACTTTGCCAGGTGCTGTAACGCAGTTGCCGAGTTTGAGCTGTGCCATAGCAGCAGCGTCAACATCAGGGTCATTATAACCCAAAACGTTAGGACCATAAGCGCACATATAGTCAATATATTTGTTACCGTCAACGTCCCAGAAATATGAGCCCTGTGCTTTTTCTGAGAAAGATGGCCATCTGTTAACAGGAATCCACTGACCTTCAGCAGGACCTAAATGACCGTAAATGCCTCCTGGGATAACTTTTGAAGCTTGTTCAAACATTGCACGGCTTTTAGTTGTGTCAAATGTTGGGAATTTACTCATTTTTTCGTCCTCCTTATGCTAAGTATAATCCTACTCTGTCGAGAATACGGTTTACATTGTCAACCATTGAGATAAGACCGCGGATTGTGATGTTGCCGTTACCAACATGGTCGATTGAGTTAACTGTGCCTGCGAAGAGAGCGTTAGCAAGTTCGAGGTCACAGAATTCCATAATTGCACGAGGTTTTTCAGGTGCTTGCTTGATTGTTATAAGGTGATTATCTTTAACACGGATAGTTGCATAAACTGTATCTGTGATACCGATTTGAATATCACCATCAGCAATGTTTGATGCACTGAATTTACCAATAGCATCCTGATTACCAATCTGTGAAATAGCAACTGCAACTGTATAGAATGTGCAGAGAGTGTTAAGACGGAAGAAGTCAGCATCTTTAAGTGCTTCTTCAGTTGGTCTCATAACTTCTGTAAGTCTGTCAGTTAAAGCTGTGAATGTCTTTAAAAGGAAGTTGACCTTTGTAAGACCTTTTGTTGGAATTGGTGTAACCTTACCGTCGATAATTCCATTAAACTTATCACAGTTTGCAACAGGAATTTTGATGTCGCAATCAGCTTTCACACCATCATCCATACGGCAACCGTTCTTAGAAAATGTGAGTGTAGCACTTGGGCCGTTTTTAACATCGAAAGCTACTGAAATTGGTTTTTCAATAGTAGAAATAATTTCTTTAGCTTTGTCATCGAGTTCACAAAGGTTTTCCAATGTGCCGAGAACAGCATACATATTGATGTAAGCTAATGTTCTTGAATCAGTCATTTCTGTTTCCTCCTTCGAAAAAAATTACGCTTTTAGCGCAGGTTTTTGCCAAAACTATAAACCTAATAAAATAATACCAAAAAATATGTATAAAATCAAGAAAAAAACTTGCAAAAATTAACAATTTGTTAGTGATTTTTTATAAAATATATGATATAATTACTTATTGATAATGGGCGAGTATAAATATTTTCTCGTTTAAGTGAAAAAACAACCGAAAGGATTAAAATATTATGTCGTTTTTAAAAAAGCTTTTTGGCGATTATTCAACTCGTGAAGTTAAGAGAATAATTCCAATTCAAAAACAGGTTTTAGCACTTGAAGATGAATATAAGGCATTAACAGATGCACAGCTTCAGGCAAAAACTGTTGAATTCAAAGAGAGACTTGAGAAGGGTGAAACCCTTGACGATATTTTGCCAGAGGCATTTGCGACTTGTAGAGAAGCATCTGCTCGTGTGCTAAATATGCGCCATTTCCCAGTGCAGATTATTGGTGGTATTGTTCTTCACCAAGGAAGAATTGCTGAAATGAGAACAGGTGAAGGTAAAACACTTGTTGCAACACTTCCTGCTTATCTTAATGCACTTTCAGGCAAGGGTGTTCACATTGTTACAGTCAATGACTATCTTGCTCGTCGTGACTCTGAATGGATGGGTAAGCTTTATCGCTTCTTAGGTCTTACAGTTGGTCTTATTGTTCACGATTTAGACGGTGAAGAGAGAAGAGCTGCATATGACTGTGATATCACATATGGTACAAATAACGAGATGGGATTTGACTATCTTCGTGACAATATGGTTATTTATGCAGAGCAGAGAGTACAGCGCGGCCACAATTTCGCAGTTGTCGACGAGGTTGACTCAATTCTTATTGACGAAGCAAGAACACCACTTATCATTTCTGGTATGGGTGACAAATCAACAGAGCTTTATAAAATCGCAAACGAATTTGCAAAGCGCCTTAAAATGTGCAAGGTAAAAGAAGTTGATGCAAAACAGGGCGTTGAAAGTTTTGCCGCTGACGATGACGATTTCGTTGTTGACGAAAAAGCAAAAACTGCATCACTCACACAAAACGGTATCAAGAAAGCAGAAAAATTCTTCGGCATCGAAAACCTTGCAGATGTTGAAAACCTTACAATTCAACACCATATTGACCTTGCAATCAAGGCAATCGGTGTTATGAAGCGTGATGTTGACTATGTTGTTAAAGATGGTGAAGTACTCATTGTTGACGAGTTTACTGGCCGTATTATGATTGGTCGTCGTTATTCAGACGGTCTTCACCAAGCAATTGAAGCAAAAGAAAATGTTAAGGTTGAAAGAGAATCAAAAACTCTTGCAACAATTACATTCCAAAACTATTTCAGACTTTATAACAAGCTTTCAGGTATGACTGGTACTGCTATGACAGAAGAGCACGAATTCCAAGAAATCTATGAGCTTGATGTTATTGAAATTCCAACAAATAAACCAGTTGTTCGT
>JAZQWV010000009.1:0-18305 GCA_045632525.1 Candidatus Fimenecus sp. | reverse complement strand
AAAAAATTACGGGCGAGCACAGGTGCGGGTGTCCGGTGGACACCTCTGCGAAGCAGAAGCACTGACCGAACCGGCAGGTGAGACTTACTCGCCCCTACAACACACTCAATTAGTTACATTTATAATTTGCGTCGCAGACCCTTAATTATTAATCATTCATTATTCACTATTTATTTTTGGTCCACAATCCCCAATTTGTTAAATATAAAAATCTCCCGTTTAGGCATTCAATAATTGGTAATACTTTTATTGAAAACTTATGCGGGAGTGTTTTTGTGCAATTTACGAGAGTTGAAATTTGTGGTGTTAATACAGCAAAACTTAAAGTATTAAAAGAAGCCGAGAAAATGGCTCTGCTCAAAAAAATCAGAGAAACTGGCGACGAAAAGGCCCGTCAAGATTTGGTTGAGGGGAATCTTCGTCTTGTTCTTTCAGTAATTCAAAGATTTGCTAATCGTGGTGAAAATCCCGACGATTTGTTTCAGGTTGGGTGCATTGGACTCATCAAAGCAATCGACAATTTTGACATTACACAGAATGTGCGATTTTCCACCTATGCTGTGCCAATGATTATCGGTGAAATTCGTCGGTATTTACGAGACTATAACACAATAAGAGTCAGTCGTTCACTTCGCGACACGGCATATCACGCAATGCAGATTAAAGAGAGAATACAAAACGAAACTGGTCGTGACGCAACCATTGAAGAAATCGCAAAAGAGATGGAACTCCCTACTGTTGATGTTGTTCTTGCTTTGGAGGCAATTGTTGAGCCCATATCACTTTATGAACCTGTTTATTCTGATGGTGGTGACACCATCTATGTTATGGACCAAGTGGGAAGTTCTGAAAGCGACGACGATTGGCTCAATGAAATATCAATCAAAGAAGCAATCAAAAATCTCGGTGAGCGTGAAAAACAAATTTTAAATCTTCGTTTTATGCAAGGCAAAACTCAAATGGAAGTTGCAGAAGAAGTTGGAATAAGCCAAGCACAAGTGAGCCGTCTAGAAAAAGGCGCAATCAAGAAAATAAAAGAAAGTTGATAATATCCCCCTACCCTTGCATATTATATTGCAGGGGTGTTTTTATGAACTGTTTTGTAACAGATATGAGAGAGAAAGAAGTTATAAATTTGTCTGACGGTTGCAGACTCGGTAATGTGTGTGATGTTGAAATTGACACTTGCTCGGGTTGTCTTATTTCAATTATAATCTGGGGCAAGTCAAAATGCTTCGGACTTTTGGGCAAATACCCAGACATTAAAATCTGTTGGAGTGATATTAAAGTTATTGGTGATGATACGATTTTAGTGGATTTTGATTGTCCAAAAGAGTGTAAAAAATGCTCTAATCCTGGACTATTTGAGTCACTTTTCGGGCATAAATAAAGCAACTTGAAAATCATATATTTATGTGATACAATTACAGTATAAATGTATCGGAGTGTGAAAGTTATGGATAAAAACAGAGTCAGACTTGATATTTGTGGTGTTAAATATTTTATTTGCACAGACGAAAGCGTTGAACATACAGAAGCATTGGGTCAGATGATTGATAAAAAGATGTCTGAAATTTTAAAGGCAACATCTTTTATCTCTGCTAATCAGGCGGCCGTGCTTGTTTCTCTTGACCTTGCAAATGAACTTTCAAAAGCACAGGCAGAGACTGAAAATTTCCGTAATCAGATTAAAGAATATCTTGAAGATGCTGCAAAGGCTAAATCTGAAAGAGATTATTACAAGCGTGAGCTCGAAAGAATCAAAACAGAAGCAAAATTCAAGAATGACCAGATAAATCTTTTCGCAAAATCCGAAAAAGCAGATGACGGAGAAATTGATGAATAAAATTGAAATATTGGCTCCCGTCGGTAGCGAAGAAACTCTTAAAGCCGCAGTGCTTAGTGGCGCTGATGCGGTGTATTTTGGTTTGGGTAATTTCAATGCACGAAGAAATGCCCAGAATTTTACTGACGAGCAAATTGAAAACGCAATTAAATATTGTCATAGCAGGGGTGTTAAGGTACATATTACTCTTAACACCCTTATTAAAGACTGTGAACTTTCAGATGTTATTGATACCATAAAGAAAATTTGCAGTTCAGGTGCAGACGCCATTATTATTCAAGATTTGGGTGTAGCAAGACTTGTTCGTGAGATTTGTCCCAATATAGAAATGCACGCTTCAACACAGTTGAGCGTTGGCACTTTGGAAGGTCTTAAAGTTCTTAAAGATTTAGGTTTTTCTCGTGCAGTTCTTCCAAGAGAATTAAGTTTTAAAGAAATAAAAGAACTCTGTGAAAAATCCCCTATTGACCTTGAAGTATTTATTCATGGTGCACTTTGCATGTGCGTATCAGGTCAATGCCTTATGAGTGCCGTGTTGGGCTCACGAAGCGGAAATCGTGGTCTTTGTGCTCAGCCTTGTCGTTTACCTTTTAAAGCAGAAAACGGCACAGGGCACGATTTAAGCCTTAAAGACTTGTCTTTGATTGAACATATCCCTGAACTTTCAAAAATGGGTGTTTGCTCATTTAAAATTGAAGGCAGAATGAAGCGCCCTGAATATGTCAGCGCTGCTGTCAAGGCTTGCAAAAAGTCAGTAACGAACGAATACAACTTTGACACTCAAAAAGATTTAATGGACCTTTTCTCTCGTTCAGGTTTTACTGATGGATATTATCAGGACAAGCTTGGTCGTCAGATGTTTGGTTACCGTGAAAAAGAGAATGTTCAGTCTGCTACAAAAGATTTACTTAATAAATACTCGATAAATTATGAAAAAGAATTGCCACGATATGACATCAGCTTTAAATTCGGTGGAAAAATCGGTGAAAAGGCAAGACTTATTGCAAAATATGAAAATCACATTGCTATAGTAGAAAGTGATGTGCTCTGTGAAGCACCAATAAACAGACCAATAGCAGAAGACAGAATTATTGATGCTCTTAAAAAATGCGGTGGTACACAATTCAACGCAGCAAAAGTTGAAATCACGGGTGAAATTGACTATTCACTCCCCGTTTCTGCCCTTAATCAGATGCGAAGAAAAGCTCTTGAATTTCTTACTGGAGCAATTCTTGGAGAAAGTGAAAGAACAATAAACGAGCCATCTGCACCATCAAATATTGATGCTTATGACGATAAAATTCTCTATTTAAGATTTGATAATGTTGGACAAATCCCCGAAAATGTAAAAGACCATGTGGTTTTTGTCCCCCTTGGCACAGACGATGAAATCGTCAAAGAAAATGCATTCGGTGTTGAATTGCCACACGGGATGTTTGGCAACGCTAAAAAAGTTGAGAAAATACTTTGTGACTCTTCTGCATATTTTGTGCTTTGTCACACACTTGATGCAGTTGCAGTTGCGAAAAAATGTGGTAAAAAAGTTGTGGCTTCACCGTCACTTAATATTCTCAATTCATATTCAATGGATATGGCAAAGGATTTGGGAATAGACGAAGTGATTATCTCAAACGAATGCACGCTTGATAATTTCAAAAACATTTCTGCGCCTATAAGTAAAGGAATTACTGTTTATGGCAGAATTCCACTTATGCTCACGAGAAATTGTCCTGTTAAAAATGGCAAGAGTTGTGCAGAGTGCAAGAGAAACAGCGAAATTACAGACAGAATGAGTATTAAATTCCCTGTGAAATGCTTTATGGGATATTCAGAAATTCTCAATTCAAGACCTATTTATATGGGTGATAGAATGAGAGAAATCCCCCCTGCTGATATTTTATTCTTTAACTTTACGACCGAGTCAACAAGAGAAGTTAAAGAGATTTTAGACGCTTATGAAAACCAGAAAAAGCCACAGATAGAGTTTACCCGTGGACTTTTATACAGAGGTGTTGAATAATGAAAATATTAAAGATAAAAAAAGTACGCGAAAATGCGAAAATTCCAACTAGGGCTACAACAGGTAGTGCTGGTATGGACCTTTATGCTTGTATTGACGAACCAATTACACTTAAAAAATGTGACAAAGCGATTATTCCAACAGGTATTGCAATTGGTCTTGACGACCCACATTTCGCAGCTTTTATCTATGCGAGAAGCGGACTTGCCATCAAACACGGAATCGGGCTTTTAAACTCTGTTGGTGTTATTGACTCAGACTATCGTGGTGAAATCTGCGTTGGTGTGATTAAACAAACTGACCCTGAATATACAATCGAGCCATTTGAAAGAATTGCACAAATGGTAATCGAGCCTGTAGAATTACCTGAAATCGTTGAAGTTGAAACTCTTGACAACACAGACCGTGGCGCAGGTGGATTTGGCTCAACAGGGACAAAATAGCAAAATTGAAAATTTTGCATCGATATAAATCCTTGCAGGATTTTCGATATGTCATACTGACTCTATATGTGCTGACGCACTCGATATGTTCACTTCGTGAACGAGATTTATATCATATCGAGTTTGAGCGATAGCGAAAACATATCGATTTTGTGAAACAAAAATATCGAGCAATCATAAGATTGCATATAGAAAAGTTTATATGCGAAACAATTATTTAAGGGTGTGATAAGCACCCTTATTTTTTATCCCTGACCCCTATCTATTTTAGCCCTAACCAATATCTATTTTATCCTCCACCCTTATCTATTTTAGCCCCTATAATTAATATATAAATAAAATATATAATTAATATATAAAGCAAAAGAGGGACTTTAAAAAAACAAAAAACATAAAGAAAAAAGGAGCGACATATAATCGCTCCTATAATATTTCAAACATTTCACCGGCACTTTGCTTTGTTGCGTGTTCGGTGACGGTGAGAACTTTATATTTTGTCACTCTTTCGCCAAATGTGATTTCAAGGATATCCCCTTCTTTGACATCATAAGATGCTTTAACCACACGACCTGCCACACTCACTTTACCTGCGTCGCACACTTCGTTTGCAACTGTTCTTCTTTTTATTATTCGTGAAACTTTTAAATATTTATCTAATCGCATTACATTCACCAAAAAAATCAGGGAGCCGAAAACGGCTCCCTATAGTTTACAAAAGTTTAATTATTTAACTGCTGCTTTGAGAGCTGCGCCTGCTTTGAAAGCTGGAACTTTTGTTGCTGGAACTGTCATTGTTTCGCCTGTTCTTGGGTTGCGAGCTGTCTTTTCTGAACGTGCTCTAACTTCGAATGTACCAAAACCGATGAGCTGAACTTTGTCACCGTTTGCCATTGCGTCTGTGATTGATGCGAAAACTGCTGCTACTGCTGCGTCTGCGTCTTTCTTTGAAATGCCTGCTTTTGCAGCAACTGCTGCTACGAGTTCTGTCTTATTCATTTGTAATTCCTCCAAATAAAATTTTCTCTTTATTTATCCCAAAAAGGATTTAATCCTTTTTTGATACCTGTTTAGCCTCGTCCCAAAGTTTGTCGAGTTCTTCGAGACTTGTTTCTTTCATATCAAGGCCACGCTCTGTTGCCATTTGTTCAACCTTCGAGAATCGGTCAATAAATTTATCAGTTGCGCCTGTCAATGCTTCTTCGCTATCAACTTTAATAAATCTTGAAACATTTACAACTGAGAAGAGCAAATCGCCAAGTTCTTCATGAACATTATCTTGGTCACCCATTAAAACCGCTTCTTTAAGCTCTGCCAGCTCTTCGCTGACTTTCAAGAATGCGCCGTCAACAGAATCCCAATCAAAGCCGACTTTTGCCGCTTTTTTCTGAACCTTATCGGCTCTCATAAGTGCTGGAAACTCACGGGGAATTGAAAGCATTGATTCTGTCTGACTTTTTTGCTTTTTAGTCTGTTTCTTAATAACATCCCAATTTTCAAGAACCTGTTCACTTGTTTCAGCATTAACATCACCGAAAACATGTGGATGGCGCTCAATCATTTTCTTGCAAATGCCATCAGCTACATCTGAAAGTTCAAATGAGCCTTTTTCACGCTCAATCTGAGTGTGGAAAACAACCTGCAACAAAACATCGCCAAGCTCTTCTAAAAGCCCATCACGGTCGTCTTTATTGATTGCCTCAATCACTTCATAAGTTTCTTCAAGAAAATCACGACGGATTGATTTGTGGTCTTGCTCTCTATCCCAAGGGCAACCTTCAGGTGAACGGAGAATCTCGACAATATCGACTAAATCATTAATGTCATAATTCTCTTTAAACTGAAAGTTATAAATCATTTCTGTCACCCTTTACACTTCAATATTTTACTCTATAAATCCATATTTTGCAAGTAGTTTTGCAATTTTTTCTCCCTTTGGAAGCATAATTATATCATCTTTTGCTATTCCTTTTATTAAAAGCATAGAAATTAAGTAAACCAAACCGCCAAAACCGATTGCAACGCCCAAGCAGATTATTGTTCTGATTGAACTGCCGTCTGGTAAAAATTTATTGCAAAGACCGAAAGATGTGTAAGCGGCAAGCCCGCAAAGTATACCTGAGAATATTGGCTTTACAAAAATTGATGTAAAATTAAGTCTGCCTTTTACAGTGAAAATGAGTGCGCTGAGATTGACAATTACAATAATTGCATAGCAAATTACTGTACCGATTACCGCACCATTTACATTAATACTTGGAATTGCAACGAGTATATAGTTTGAAACAAGTTTTGCAATTGCACCCAAAGACAATGAGATAAGCGGAATTTTTGCTTTATCAAGAGCCTGAAGCATATTTGTCATTGGTTGTGCCAATGCAATCAAGAAAATTGAATATCCATATACAGCCAAAACAGGTGCTGCGATTGAGATACCTGCCGCTGAATTGCCACCGCCATAGAATGCTGAAAGAATTGGTTGAGCAAGCACACCCATACCGATTCCGCAAGGCATTGCCATAATCATTGTTATGCGAAGAACAGATTCAACTGAAACTTTAATCTGTTTTCTGTTTTTAACTGCCCATGCCGCTGAAAGAGCAGGAATTGCGCTGATGCCCAACGGCATTGTGATTGATGGAATCAAGTTTTTAAAGTCAAGAGACAATGAATATGCACCATACAAGAAGTTTTTCACATCTGCATCCAACACATTTGCAAGTTCAACAGAATAGAGGTTTCTTATATAATCCATATTGCTTACAATCATGTGTTCAAGTCTGTTTTGAATTGTAATTGCGTCAATTAAGTTTGTAATACTGAAAACCAATGAGCTTGCAACAACAGGAATTGCAAACGCTATAAGATTTTTTGCAACCGCGCCTGATTTCTGTGGCTTTGGTGCAGCGGCTAATTCTGCTTTTGTAATATTATCCCCTTTAATTTTATGAAGTATCAAAAGATAAATCATACCCACAACTGTGCCAAGGGTTACACCAGCAGCAGCGCCAGCAGCAGCATAAGGATAAATCGCACTCAATGCTTCTGTTTCATTGGCAACAGTTCTGCCGAACACTTCGAGCCCCGCTTCAAAGCGAGAGTAACCATGATTTATTACAAGTTTTGCACAAAAGAGACCAAAAATCAGTTTGCCTGCTGCTTCAAACACTTCTGAAACTGCAGTAGGAATCATATTTGAAAGTCCGTTATAATAGCCACGATAACTTGACATTACACAGCAGAAGAAAATTGATGGTGTAATAACAAAAATTGCAGGAAGAACATCCATATTCTTAGCAGACAAGGCATAAGGGAATGCTAAAATAAGCATTGCTACCGTACCGAGAATACCCATAATCAAGAATAATCTCTTTGCAACTCTTTGAATGAGTTTTACATCTCTGAAATTACCCATTGCAAGCTGTTGAGAAACCATTTTTGAAATGGCAACGGGCAACCCTGCCATTGAAATTGTGTAAATTGGAATATAAAGGTTATAAGCCGAGTCAAAATAACCACGACCAACCGTACCAATCATATTTGAAAGTGGAATTTTGTAAACCACACCAATGACTTTAACGATAAGTGTCGCAAGGCTCAAAATTAATGCGCCATTTAAAAGACTTTGACTTTTTCTTTTCTTTTCTGCCAAGGAATTTCGCCTACTTTCCTAAAAACTCTCGAAGAAGTGAATCTTCGGGTACTGCTGAAATATTTATGTTTTCAAATTTTTCCAATGCTTTGCAAAGTTTTTTTGCGTCGTCACGAAACTCATCTGAAATCTTGCTTTCATAGATGAGTGGCAACGCCTGACTTTTAAGCACACAAGATTCATAAAGATGAATTGTGTTGATTTTTATATCGGCATTGTCACGGAACGGAAAGAGATATTTATCTTCACCCGCTGTGACATTTCGCCAGAGTCTATAAGTGTTATCGACTGTGCTGTCACGGAATTTAAAGTCACGCACCATTCGACGAACAAAACGCATATTTCTCTTGTTGAGAATGATGTTGCCCTTGTTATCATAAATTCGTGATGACACATTTATATAGATTTTCAAGAGTTTACCTTGAATTTTTTCTGTGATTATCGGATTTAATGCGTGCAAGCCTTCAATAATTACCACATCTTCTTTGCCCAATGTAATCTCATTGAATTCTTTATCACTTCTCTTGCCCGTTGTGAAATCAAAGACGGGATTTTTAACGGTTTCACCCATTAAAAGTTTATTGACACACTCTGTAAATAACTGAAGGTCAAGAGCATAAACCGTTTCATAGTCCTGAGTGCCATCGGGAAGGTAAGGAATGTCTTCACGGTTGAGATAGAAATCATCAAGACTTAAAACATAGGTTTTAACGCCTTTTTTATTGAGATTTTCGCAAAGTTTTCTCGCTGTTGTGGTTTTGCCCGCTGATGACGGACCTGCAAGCATTACAATCTCACGACCTGTTTCTTCTAAAATGCGTTTTGCGATGTCGTCGATTATATTGTTATATCTCTGCTCGCAATTGACCACAAATTCTTTAGGATTGAGTCTTGCTTGCTCGTTGATATATTCAAGATTATTATTGATATTAGCCATTTTACCATTCCCTTTCTTCTAATAAGGATATGTATTGTAAAATTCGCTTATTCTGTTCTTTCTTTCAACTAACTGGTCGAAGCCTGATATGTATTCAAAAGGATATTTAAAATTGAATATACGCTCAATTTCGTCACTTTTTGGTGCTTTGAGTTTTGTAACTGCCCCACCACCACAGGATAAAATTGTGTGACATTCTTCCATCATAAATATATTGTAAATACACTCAAAATCATCTTTACTCCAACCCACATTTTCTAATGCGCCTGCAGATTTTGACTGACGATACATATAATATGGGTGATAAACACCGTTTAACTTTTCATAAGTATAATCAAGCATTTTTGATGCGTTATTTGCATTTTCTGTTGCAATTTTCGGTGTGTTCTGACCAATTGTTGATGAGCGTTTCACCGCAAGAGTGTGCACGGTGATATTCTCAGGGCCAAGGCTCAATGCGGTATCAAGTGAATAGCAGAAACCCTCAACCGTATCACTTGGTAGCCCTGCAATCAAGTCCATATTAATATTATCAAGCCCTATTTTTCGAGCTAGTTCAAAAATCTTGATTGTATCCTCTGCTGTGTGGCGTCTGCCAACAGTTTCTAACACATTGTTATTAAATGTCTGTGGGTTGATGCTTATTCTATCAACGGGACTATTTTTTATCACACGAAGTTTTTCTTCGGTAATGGTGTCGGGACGCCCTGCTTCAATTGTAAACTCACGGCAATTTGACAAATCAAAGTGCTTATTTATTGCACCGATTACTGTGTCTATCTGCTCTGCCGAAAGTGTTGTTGGCGTGCCACCACCAATATAGATACTTTCAAGGTTAAGACCTGTTTCCTTTGCTATTTTACCCGTTATTTCTAACTCTTTTATGAGATGTTCCACATATTGCGGTAAAAGATTTCTCGCTTTGTCATTCTCAATTGAATGAGAAACAAATGAGCAATAACTGCATCTTGACGGACAAAACGGAATTGAAACATATAAACTGAATGAATTGTCTTTTGATGTGCGGATTATTCTTTCTTCATAATCGGCAACCGTTCTTGCTAATTGGAACTTATCTTTTTTAACTAACAAATCATTTTTGAAATATTCTTCTGTTTTCTCTCTGCCCAACTTCTTTTCGGTGTTTATAAGCAGTTTTGATGGACGCACACCTGTGAGCACTCCCCATTTTGGCTCGAAACCCGTATATTCACTAAAAAGAGCATAGACCATTCTACCCATTTGCATTTCGTTATCACTGCCGAGGGGTGCTTTGAGAGTTTTCTGAAAATCATCAAATTTTGCTGTAACGATTATTTCATCACTTATCTCTGTAAGCAACTGAAAATCGTCTGTATTCTCGTCACGAATGACCTGAATTTTAACATCGGGCATAAAAATACGGACGAGTTTTTCCATTTCATAATGAAATTTATGATTAATAACTAAAAGTTTCATTTTCTTCTGAATCTTGTTCGCATATAGCGATTATATTGTCTTTCAAAATCAAGAGTTGTTGAGTTGTCGTGACCAGGATAAACCTTATAGTCACCCTCTAACTCACCAATTTTTGCAAGTGACATAAGCTCTGTTCTTGCATTGCCACCATAAAGGTCAGTTCTACCTGCTGTGAGACGGAATAATGTATCCCCAGAGAAAATTATTCTATCATCTTCGAAAATATAGCAAACTCCACCCTTTGTGTGCCCAGGTGTGTGCATAACTTTGATTTTAGCATTACCAAGCATTAATTCTGTGCCGTCTTCAACTAAAATGTCAGCAATTATTGGTGGCATATCATAACCGTAATTAGCTCTGAACTCGTTTTTGCTACTGTCTAAAAGCATTTCTTCATCTTCTCTATGCACAACAATCTTTGCGCCTGTTTTTTCTTTAACAAGATTTGCGCCACCGATATGGTCATAATGACCGTGAGTGATGAGAATATATTTAACATTTTTGTCTTCTATTTTTTCTATAAGACTATCTTCACTCAAAGATGGGTCAATGACCGCAGTTTCACCTGTTTCTTCGTCGGTGACTATATATGTGTTGGTTGCAAAGTTATCGCTACCAATAGCTAAATGTAATTTTACTGAAATCATATTTTTACTTCTTTCTCCAAATTTCTGAGTCATATAAAATTGTCACAGGACCGTCGTTTAACAAATCCACTTTCATATCTGCACCGAAAACACCTTTATAAACATTCTTAACGCCGTTTTCAATAAGTTGTTTACAGAAATATTCATAAAGTTCATTTGCGTCAGCTGGTGGTGCAGAGCGGATAAATGATGGTCTGTTGCCCTTTTTAACATCGGCACAGAGTGTGAATTGAGAAATTGCAAGAATTTCACCATCAACCTGTTTGATGTCTAAATTCATTTTGCCCTCGTCGTCTTCAAAAACACGCAATGTTGCGGTTTTCTTTGCAAGAATTTCGGCATCTTCGCGAGTGTCATCATCCATTACACCCAACAAAATCATATATCCTTTTTTGATTTCTGAAACAAGCTCACCATCTACGGTAACGCTTGCTCTTGATACTCTTTGAATTACTGCTTTCATAATTTATCCTTTATCTTTCAACGCTTAAAATACCGTCGATTTTGTCAATTTTGGCAATAAGATTTTTAAGATGTTCAATACTTGCAACATTGACGGTGAGTTCAATAATTGTTCTGCCGTCTTTCATATCGTGGGTGCTGATATTTGTAATATTAACACGCATATTTGCAACCTGCATTGCAACCTCTGCCATAAGTCCGATTCGAGAAAGGCAAGTGAGTTGAAGTGTTGCCTTGTAATCTTCTTTGACATTCTTATTCCAATATGCGTTCACCCAACGAGCAGGCTCGGCACAATTTGTTACATCTTTTGGCACATTGGTACAATCACGCTTATGAATTGAAACACCATGGCCACGAGTGATGAAACCGATAATCTGGTCGCCCGGCAATGGATTACAGCATTGTGAGAATTTGATAAGACAATTGTCAATACCCTCAACTGTAACGCCATCATCTTTTTTCTTATTGTTAGTCTTAACAGGGGCAACCTTGATTTCTTGACGACTCTTATCATAATTCTTCTGATATTCGTCTTTGATATATGGCATCATTCGAATAATTGAAAGTCCGCCATAGCCCAAGGCAGCATAGAAATCGTCAACATTATCCATTCTCTGACGCTCGGCAAGTTTTTTGATAAACTTGTTATAATCTTCTTCGTCAAGACGGATATAGTTGCGCCTAAATTCACGCTCGACTTCTGCTTTACCTTCTATGATATTTTCTTCGCGTTTTTCTTTCTTAAACCAAGCACGGATTTTGCTTCTCGCTTGGCTTGATTTTGCAATTTGAAGCCAGTCACGGCTTGGGCCTTTGCCTGCCTGAGATGTGGTGAGAATTTCAACAATTTCACCTGTTTTCACTTCATATTCCAAAGGTACAATTCTGCCGTCAACCTTTGCGCCCGTCATTCTGTGACCAACCGCTGAGTGAATTGCATAAGCAAAGTCGATTACAGTTGAGCCCTGTGGAATATTAATAACATCACCCTTTGGTGTATAAACAAATACTTCGTCAGGAATAAGGTCAGTTTTGATTGATGACACGATTTCTCGCGCACTACCTGACTCTTGCTGCGATTCAAGCACTTCACGAATCCATTGAAGTCTTTCGTCAAAGCTCTTTTTGCCACCTGAAACACCCAATTTATATTTCCAGTGAGCCGCGATACCAAATTCTGCAGTTTTGTGCATATCCCAAGTTCTTATCTGCACTTCAAAAGGTACTGCTTTTCGACCGATAACAGTTGTATGAAGTGACTGATACATATTTGGTTTTGGTGTTGAAATATAGTCTTTAAATCTGCCCGGTAATGGCTTATACATATCGTGGATTATACCAAGACAGTTATAGCAATCTATGACGCTGTCAACGATAATTCTCACGGCATAAATATCATAAATCGCATCAAATTGTTTGCCCTGCATATACATTTTTCTGTAAATGCCATGAACTGATTTGATTCTTCCGCTGATTTTTGCATTTGGAACAACCTGAGTTATTCTTTCAGCAATTTGTTCTTTTGTTTCGTTAAGAAAGCTTTCGCCTGCTTTATCAGAATCGTTTATACGGTCTTCAATTGATTTATATGCAACAGGGTCAAGAAAACGAATTGCTCGGTCTTCAAGTTCTTCTTTAACAGAACGGATACCAAGTCTGTGAGAAATTGGTGCAAAAATTTCAAGAGTTTCAAGAGCTTTATCTCTTTGCTTTTGCTCAGAAAGATATTCAAGTGTTCTCATATTGTGAAGACGGTCAGCAAGTTTAACAATAATAACACGAATATCTTTTGACATTGCAAGAAGCATTTTGCGAACATTTTCTGCTTGTTGCTCTTCTTTTGACTCATAAGAGTTAATATGCACTTTACCAAGCTTTGTAACGCCGTCAACAAGAACTGCTACTTCTTCGCCAAAGTCTTCTGTAAGTTGTTCAATTGTGTAATGAGTATCTTCAACAACATCGTGCAAAAGTGCTGCAACGAGAGATTGCCAATCCATACCCAAATCTACGAGAATATCGCAAACTGCAAGTGGGTGAATAATATATGGCTCACCTGAACGACGAAGCTGTTCACCGTGATATTCATTTGCAATGTTAAATGCTTTATCAATGATTACAAGTTCATCTTTATTATTATGAATTGACGCGATTTTCTCGCGCAAGTCACTGTAAATCTTATTTACATCAGTTGCCATATTCACACCCCCTGCATCTCATTTAATTCTTTTAAAATATTTGAATTTGACAAATCGGCTTTTTTTCCGTTGCCATCAAAAATCAATGTTTCATTTTCTTTGCGGATAAGCCCTAATTCAACAAGCACATCAACAGACACTTGCATTGTGCAATATTTTTCCACAGGACATTTCGCACGAATGAGCATTGTTTCAATATCGAAACTCCAGATATTATATGATTTCAAAAAGTTAAATACGCCAAGTAAAAAGTCTCTTGTTGGTGTTAAGAATTTTGCTTCTTGTGAGTTTAACTTTTCGCGTCTTTTATATTTTTCATAAAGTCCCATGGACTTAAAGAGTTTATCTTCATCAACACCAGAAAAACGGATGTCGCGAATTTGCACACTGGCTTTTATTTCACCACGGAACTCATTTTTCTCAATTCTCACCGCAAGGTCAACAATGTCACCCTCACGGAATGGGAAATCGTTGAGAGTTGCCGAGAATTTCATTGCAGTAAACTGTGTGTTTGCCTTTGTGAAACCAAGTCTTAAATGTTTGCCCTCACCAACAGGTTGAATAGAAGACAGGCGCACACCAAATATACCGAAAAGTGGTTGTGGATTACCTGCACCAAAGGGTTCAAGTGTTTCTAATGATTCAACAAGTGAAGCGTTGATATATGCTGGATTTAATTTGCAGTCCAACATTAAAGTTGGCACAGCATCTTCAATAGTCTTTGCATATTCGTTGATTGAAATGAAAAATCTCTCAACATTTTCACGCTTGATGCCAAGACCTGCAGCCATTGTGTGACCACCAAAATGAGTGAGCATATCTTCGCAAGACTTAATCGCATCATAAACTGAAAAGCCGTCAATGCTTCGAGCAGAGCCAGTGCCCTCGTCACCGTCAAAGGTGATTACAATTGTGGGTTTGCCATATTTTTCAGTAATTCTTGCCGCAACAATACCGATAACGCCATGATGCCAACCTTCACCACAAACAACAATTACTTTTGAGTGCTTGAGCATATCGTTTGACTCAATATGAGCCACAGCGGCTTCCATAATTTCATTTTCAAAATCGTGACGCTTACGATTACAGATATCAACTTGTTCTGCAATATCAAGAGCCACTTTCAAATCGTCGCAAAGCAAAAGTTTAAGCGCAGTTTGGGCAGATTCAATTCGACCTGCTGCGTTAATTCTTGGTGCTAATGAATATGTTACACCAACTGCGTTTAATGGTCTTTCGCTTACTCCTGCTATCTGACGAAGTGCATTGACACCGTTGCAAGGATTTGTGTTGATTTTTGAAACACCATATTTCACGATTGCGCGATTTTCGTCTTTCAAATCAACAACATCGGCAACTGTGCCTATTGCTATTATATCTGCATAATCATTCAATATTTCAGAATAATCGCCTTTTTCTAATGCGCAAACCACCTTGAATGCGACGCCAACCCCTGCCCAGTCTTTAAAATGAAGATTACAGTCTTCTCTGTGAGGGTCAACAACTGCAACGGCGTCTGGCAATGTGTCGCCTACTTTATGGTGGTCTGTTACAACACAGTCTATCCCGAGAGTTTTTGCATAATCTATCTCTTCAATCGCAGAAATTCCGTTATCCACAGTAACGATGAGTTTAACACCCTGCCCATAAAGTTTCTTGATAGCGTCGCAGTTCATTCCATACCCTTCGGAAACTCTGTCAGGGATATAATAAACTACATCTGCACCACAAGAAGAAAGATATGAATACATAAGTGTTGTTGATGTTACACCGTCGGCATCATAGTCACCAAAAACACAGATTTTTTCACCATTCTCTATCGCCTTTTCTATTCGCTCAACTGCTTTGTCCATATCAGTAATAAGATATGGGTCACAGAAGCAGAAATCAGGCTCAAAAAACTCTTCAACATCTTCATAGTCTGTTATGCCACGAGATGCTAAAATCAATGACACAAAGGGGTCAAGACTGTGACTCTCTGCAACCTGTGCTGCAAGGTCTTTATCGATATGTGCTGTTAACCATTTTTTTCGGCTCAAAAGTCTCGCTCCTTTCGTGTTTTTACAATATTTTTCTAAATTAAAATTATATCATTATTTTGTCTATATTTCAAGGTTTTGCAAGGAAAAAAGCACCGCAAAAACGGTGCTTTTCACTATTATTTATCGTCTTTTTCTTCTTTTGTCTTTTTTGATATTATATATCGTGGTCTGCCTTTGACTTCTTCATAAATTCTCGCGATATAATAACCGATTATTCCAAGTGCCATCATAAGACTTCCGCCGATTAAAAGCAAGAGTAAAATAACTGTTGTAAAGCCTTCTGCAGATTGTCCTAAAAGGAATCGCACGAGAGTTTGCACCGACATACCTGCCAAGAAAACAAGCAAAACACTACCGAATACGGTTATAAGTTGCAATGGTGCAGTGGTAAATGATGTTACATTTGAAATTGCATATTTTGTAAGTCCTTTAAGACTCCATTTGCTTTTTCCGTTTTCTCTTTCTTGCACTTCAAATTCAATTTGAGTTGATTTAAACCCTGACCAGAAAGACAAAGCTCTGAAAAATGTGTTTCTTTCAGGCAAAGAGAGAAGTGTATCAATAACTTTTCTGTCAATGAGCTTAAAATCAGATGTTGACTGCATATCAACACCGATAAAATAGCTCATCATTTTATAAAAAGTCTTTGCAAAGAGCTTATAAAATACAGATTCGTTGCCACGGTCTGATTTTACACCCTCAACGATTTCAAAACCCTCTTGCCAAAGTGAATACATTTCTATAATCTTTTCAGGTGGAAATTGCAAATCACAGTCAAGAATAACCGCACAGTCACCCTTTGCCTCTTTAAGACCTGCATAAATTGCTGCTTCTTTACCGAAATTGCGACTGAATGTGAGTCCCTTCACTTCGCTATATTTCTCGCTACATTCACAGATTTTCTCAAAAGTTTTATCTTTTGAGCCGTCGTCAACAAAAATCAATTCACAAGGGATATTCTCATTTTTGAGAAGATTTTTGACAGTTTCTGCCGCAAGTTCAATATTCAATTCTTCGTTATATGACGGAATAATTACTGAAAGCACTTAAAACTTCCTCCAAAATATTGATAACTATTTAAATATATCATTGAAACCCTGTTTTGTCAATTAAAGCCACAGCCAAAAAAGTGTTGAAAACGCTCTGTTTTTGTGATAATATTTAAGTGATTATATATACTTTATATTGGGGGTATATTTTATGAACAGAAACGGCTTGGCAATTATTATGGCAGGTGCTACGGGCACACTCTTAAAATCAGGAATGCCATCAGTTATGGCAGAGGTTATGGGCAAACCACTTGTTGGCTGTGTTGCTTCTTCTGTTGTGAGTTCAGGTATCAAAAAAATCGTGACAGTTGTTCCGGCAAAAGACACATACATCAAGAATTATCTTGCAAAAGAATTCCCTAACAACAAAATTGATACAGTTGAGCAAGAAATTCCACTTGGTACTGCTCACGCTGTTATGCAAGCACTCCCATATATTGAAGAAATCGCAAAAGAAGACGGTCATGTGCTCATTTTGA
The DNA here is from genome assembly GCA_045632525.1 of Candidatus Fimenecus sp. GTDB lineage: Bacteria > Bacillota > Clostridia > Oscillospirales > Acutalibacteraceae > Fimenecus. The sequence goes on along the minus strand of JAZQWV010000009.1, from coordinate 1,072 downwards.
ATGGTGACACACCTTTCCTTGACGCTAACACAATTCACGGTGCATTTACTCATCATCTCGCATCACAGAATGATATTACAGTTATTACTGCAATTGTGGGCAAACCTTTCGGTTATGGCAGAATTATCCGCAACGCTTCAAGAGATTTTGTGGGTATTATTGAAGAGCAAGATGCAGATAGTGATGTTAAGAGAATAAATGAAATTTCATCAGGCACATTCTGGTTCAAAGCATCAAAACTTAGAGATATTTTAAATCAGCTTCCACCAAGAGCAAACGGGCATTATAACCTTGTTGACGCAGTTTCAATTCTCATTGAACTTGGCGCAAAAGCAGACACATTCTTCGCACCTCGCTCTGATATTATCTTGGGTGCAAACAATAGATTACAGCTTATGGAACTTAATACTTATGCTAAAATGCAAGAAATAGAGTTCCATCTTTCTGCCGGAGTTAACATTCCTTATGCTGACGGCGTTATTATTGAGCCAGGCGTTGAAATCGGCATTGACACTTGTATTATGCCCAACACAATCATTAAAGGTAACACAAAAATCGGTAAAAACTGCGTGATTGGTCCAAACTCAATTATCAGCGACAGTATTGTTGAAGATAATGCAAAACTCAATAATGTTCAATGTTATCAGTCAACAGTTAAGAGTGGTGCTGACATTGGTCCATTTGTGCATATCAGACCTAATTCAGTTGTTGGTGACAATGTTCACCTTGGCAACTTTGTTGAAGTTAAAAACTCAAAAATCGACGAAGGCACAAAAGTTTCTCACCTCACCTATGTTGGTGATGCAGATGTTGGCAAGCGTGTAAACTTTGGTTGTGGCACAGTTACAGTAAATTATGACGGCAGAAACAAGCATCGCACAAAAATCGGCGATGACTGCTTTATCGGTTGCAACACAAATCTTGTTGCCCCTGTAGAAATCGGCGACGGCGCATATACTGCTGCGGGCTCAACAATCACAGACGATGTGCCTGAAGATTCACTCGGCATCGCAAGAGCAAAACAAGTCAACAAAATCGGTTGGCGAATTGCAAATAAAGACAAATATTCAAA
>JAZQWV010000008.1:0-43840 GCA_045632525.1 Candidatus Fimenecus sp. | reverse complement strand
AAGGGGCCACGGCTTCATTTTGTCATTACCCCTGCGGCATATGTTGAAACCGATATTGAAAGTGAGTTCGAGACGACTGGTATAAATCAGGTTAATCACAGAATTTTTATAGTACTGAAAGTATCTGCAACAGCACTGATACCCAATTATTCCACAGATGTAAATTTTCAGACCAGAGTGTGTGTTGCACAGACTGTGATAGTGGGTAAAGTCCCGGAAAATATATCTGACAACCTGCATTATTTGGATGATTGATATTGTAAAAAACATAAATTTTTGTTATAATAAATTGTTGAAATTATTGAGGTGTAATATATGGACATTAATAAAATCAAACAGGAACTTGACGAGCTTAAGGCTCTTATAGCTTATCATTCCAATCTTTATTATAACGAGAATAGAACTGAAATAAGCGACTATGAATATGATATGCTCCTTAACAGAGTAAAACAGATTGAAGGTGAATATCCACAGCTTATAACAGAAGATTCGCCTACACAGCAGGTTCAGGGTTTGGCCAGTTCCACTTTTGAAAAAGTGACACATACTGTAAAAATGGAAAGTTTGCAGGATGCTTTTTCTCATGCGGAAGTCCGTGATTTTGATAAAAGAGTCAAAGATGTATTCAGTAATGCGGAATATGTTGTTGAGCCTAAAATTGATGGACTTTCTGTGTCCCTTGAATATGTAAATGGCGTGTTTACTCGTGGCTCAACTCGTGGTGACGGTGTTCAGGGCGAAGATATAACCGCAAACCTTCGAACAGTTAAATCAATCCCTTTAAGACTTAAAAAGAATATCCCTTTTATTGAAGTCCGTGGCGAAGTGTATATGCCTCGTGAAGTGTTCTTGAAGATTGTTGAAAAGCAAGAACTTAATGGTGAAAAACCGTTCAAAAACCCAAGAAATGCGGCAGCGGGTAGCATAAGACAAAAAAATCCTAAAATAACAGCTGAACGCAACCTTGATATCTATGTTTTCAATATTCAACAGGTTGAAGGTGTTGAAATAACAGGGCATTATCAATCTCTTGAGTTCTTGAAAGAATTAGGTTTTAAAACAATTCCATTTTTCAATAAGTTTAATAATATTAATGATACATTAAAAGAAATTGAACGAATTGGTGAAATTCGTTATACATTACCATTTGATATTGATGGTGCAGTTATTAAAACTGATGATTTTTCAATGAGAGAAACTATTGGTAGTACTGCGAAATTTCCTAAATGGGCATTGGCTTATAAATATCCACCTGAAGAAAAAGAAACCAAACTTATTGATATTGAAATCAATGTAGGTCGTACAGGTGTGTTAACACCAACTGCAGTTTTCGAGCCTGTTTTAGTTGCAGGTTCAACTGTTAGCCGTGCAACATTGCATAATCAAGACTTTATCAATGAAAAAGGTATCAGAATAGGGGATACAGTTATAATCCGTAAAGCAGGCGACATTATTCCAGAAGTGCTTTCAGTTGTGAAACACGAAGAAAATACTTGTGCCTATGAAATGCCAAAATTCTGCCCGTCTTGCAATTCGCCTGTACATCGTGAAGATGGTGAAGCAGCAATCCGTTGCGATAATCCTGATTGCCCTGCACAACTTTTACGAGTTCTTATTCATTTCTGTTCTCGTGACGCTATGGATATTGAGGGACTTGGCGATGCAGTTCTTGAAACTCTTTTAAATAAGGGATTAATCAGTAAAATTGCAGACATTTATCGCGTAGATTATGATAAAATTGCAGAACTTGATGGTATGGGTAGAAAATCTGCCGAAAATATGCGAAAAGCCATTGAAAAATCAAAAGAAAATGACCTTTCAAAACTGCTTTTTGCATTTGGTATTCGTCATATAGGTCAAAAGGCGTCAAAATTGCTCTCTGACCACTTTTTGACCCTTGATAACATAATTTCAGCAACAAAGGAAGAAATTCTTAATATCGAAGGTTTTGGCGAAATTATGGCTGATTCAGTGGTTGAGTTTTTCTCACTTGCACAGACACAACAAATGGTTGAAGAATTAAAATCATTTGGACTTAATATGGAAAGTCAGCGAGAAATCAAAGATAATCGTTTTGAGGGTATGACCTTTGTACTTACAGGTACACTTTCAACATATGGCAGAAAAGAAGCACAAGAGATTATTGAGTCATACGGTGGAAAAGCGTCTTCATCTGTATCAAAGAAAACAACTTATGTTTTAGCAGGTGAGGCAGCAGGCTCAAAACTTCAAAAAGCAACTGACTTAGGGGTAACAATTATCAACGAAGAACAATTCGCTGATATGATAAAATAATAAAGGGTAGGTAAAATAAAATGTACTTTTTAATCGCATTTGCAGTAGCACTTGTAATGTGTGCAGTAGGTTACAAAAAATTTGTATGGTTTATTTCAATAGGCTATGGTTTTGCTGTTGCAGGTATCGGTGTGGCAATGCTTGTAATGTTCTTTAAATCATTAGAGGTTGTAACAATCATACTCTCACTTCTTTGCATTGTTTATGGTTTGCGTTTGGGATTATATTTGCTTAGACGTGAATTAAAGAGTAAATCATATCAAAACACAATGAAGACAGAAATCAAAGATGGCTCTGAAATGAAGTTTATTGCAAAATTTTTTATATGGGTTTCTTGTGGTATTCTTTATGTCTGCCAGACTTGTCCTATTTTATTCCGTTTACAGAATGGTGTAAAAACTGATGTGGCAGCAATCGTTGGCACAGTTATTATGGCTCTTGGTATTATTCTTGAGTCAGCATCTGACTACACAAAAAATAAATTTAAGCAGAAAAATCCAAAGAGATTTTGTGATGTTGGTTTATTCAAAATTGTTCGTTGTCCAAACTATTTAGGTGAAATGCTTATCTGGACAGGTGTTTTCGTTTCAGGTATTACAGCTCTCAATCATTGGGCACAATGGCTTTGTGCAATCGCAGGTTATATTGCAATTGTTTACATAATGTTTGGTGGAGCAAGAAGACTTGAAATCCGTCAAAATAAAAACTACGGCAATGACCCTGAATATCAGGCTTATGTGAAGAAAGTACCAATTCTTTTACCAGTTATTCCACTTTATAGCGTAGAAAAATATAAATGGCTTGTAGGCTAATATAAATAAAGGACGGTTTCAAACCGTCCTTTTTAGTTTGTTCTTCTTAATTTGTTTAATCAGTCGTTTTGACCTATAATATAAATAATCCATTGGGCAAAATCCAAGTTTTTTATACCAGTCAAGTTCATTGACAAGTGCATACAATTCGATTTTTAAATCGCAATATTTGCTTGTGTTGTTTCTTTTTTTGTAGTTTTTATAAAGTTTAAGATTTTTTCCATATCCCACAGTAATAGCAAAAAGCTCATATTCAGGTTCAACCCATGCAACATTATTTGGATCAAATATTCCTGCGATTTCACATTTTTTAGTGTCAACAATCATATTGTTCACCCAAAAATCACCATGAGAAATACATGCGGTTTTATTCACATCGCTAAAAATCTCATCAAAGTTAATTTCAATCAGTTTTAATGCATCAATAACAACTTTTTTAATATCACCATTATTATATTTTTCTAATGCAAAAGAATAAGTAGATTTGAAAAAATCAAAATAAAAATCTTGCCAACTGTCATAAATTGCATTTTCATAAAAACCAAAGCAATCATTTTGAACACTCTGCATATTTTCAAAGCAATCAATAATGTTGTTTGCTAGGTGCTTTTTATTCTTAATATGGCGTATCTTTTTGTCATTTCCACAAATACCGTCAACAAACTCCATTCCAAGAAAACCTGTTTCATTTTCATTTACATAGAAATATGTGTGTGGAATTTTAAAATCTACTTTTTCGCCGAGAAAATCAAGCATTTTCTTTTCTTCAAAAAGTAAAGCTGTGTATTTACCTGTTTTTACAACAATTTTATATGGTTTATCAGTAATTTCAACAGAATAAGCAGTAGCAGTTGCACCGTTACCAAGTCTGGAAACAGTTTTAACAGATGTATTTAATTGATTTTCAACAATGAGCTTAATTCTGTCAGCAATTTCCATAATTATAGTCCCTTACTATAAAACTCATTCTTAAACCACACATCATTTACTTCGAACTCTTTATGATTCAAGTATTCAAGTATTCCTGCATCCGTTGTGAAATCAAATACAAGTTTATATGAATATAAGAATTGCTTTTTATAGCCATATTTTTTGTTTTGCGCATTAGTACCATATTTTCCATCACCCAAAAGAGGATGACCGATAGAAGCAAAATGTGCTCTGATTTGATGTGTGCGACCTGTTAAAAGTTCAACCTCAACAAGTGATAATTCACCATCACTATCAATAACATTGTACTTTGTGCGAATTTCTTTTGCATCTTCTGTTTTTCTCTTTGAAACAGTAACCCTGTTTTTGCTTTCGTCTTTAACAAGATATCCTTCCAAAAGTCCACTTTTTGTTTTTATTTCACCATGAACTATGCAAAGATAGAATTTGTGTAATTCACGGTCTTTCATTTTTTGGTTAAGAACACGAAGTGTTTCTGCATTTTTCGCTGCAATAACAATACCACCAGTATTTCTGTCAATTCTGTTTACCAAAGATGGCACAAATGAATGCTCATCATCTGGTTTATATTCGCCCTTTTCATAAAGATAACGCTTAATTCTGCCAATCAAGGTATCAATATATTCGTTATCGTCAGGGTGGGAGAGAATACCAACTTTTTTATCACAAAGAATAATATTTTCATCTTCATAAATAATATTGAGATTTTTAGATGCCTTAAGAAAATCATACTTTTCAGGTGCTTTCTCAAAGAATTCATCATTTATATACATGTCAACAACATCACCGAGATTAAGTCTGGTTGAAATCTCAGCGCGTTTTCCATTTACCTTAATTCTTTTTATTCTTATGTATTTATACATAAGTGTTTTAGGAAGTAAGGGGACACTCTTTGTAATAAACTTGTCAAGACGCTGGTCGGCGTCGTTTTTATTGATTGTAAAACTCTTCATTTTAGCACCTCAAATTAATTTCAATTTAATATACCACATCTTAATTTCCATTTCAACTTGAAACTTATATTATTTTGATATAGAATTATATAAGGTGATATAAATGGAAATCAATAAATTACATTACAAACAATTAAGCGAAACAAAAAAGATTTATCTTGACACAACAACACTTAAAATTCGCGAAAAACTCAATATGGCATTTAGAACCCCAACTGCCGAAGACGATATGACAGGAGTTTTTGGTAAATTCTATAAACTTGATAAGATGTATAAAGTTAAATATATTTATACTCGCAACAAGCAACTTCAACCAATGACTTTTGATAGATATCATTATCTTTTAGATGTAGGTGAAGATGAAAAGGGTGCATATATTGAATATGCATTGGTTTATGATAGACTTTATGACCCGTTAATTCGATTGGTTTATGTTCTCGCAGTTTGCGCAGTTCTGGGTTATCTTTTCTATGCACAAAGTCTGGGTGCTATGAATAAAATGTCGGCGGTAGTTTTAGGAGTAATCGTAACTGCGTCGATTGTTCTTGTATTTAAAAAATCAAAAGAATCTCAAGAAGAATGTCAAAAGGCAGAATCTTTATTGAAAAGATTGATAAAAGAAATAGATTTTAGTTGACAAACACTTTTTAATGTAGTATTATACTACCGTATTAACACTTTAACATATTAAAAAGGGGTAACAAATTATGAAAATGAAAAAATTTCTTGCTGTTGTAATGGCAGTGCTTATGATGGCTCTTTGCTTCGCAGGTTGCGGCGGAGATAAAGAAGCAACCGATATGGAATATGTAAAGGAAAAAGGCAAGCTTGTTGTTGGTATCACTGATTTTGCACCAATGGATTATCAAGACAAAGATGGTAACTGGATTGGTTTTGATGCTGACATGGCAAAAGCTTTTGCTAAATATCTTGGTGTTGAAGTTGAATTTGTTGAAATCAACTGGGATAACAAGATTATGGAACTTGACGGCAAAAATATTGACTGCGTATGGAATGGTATGACTCTTACTGATGAAGTTAAAGCTGGTATGGATTGCTCAAACCCATATTGCAATAACGCTCAGGTAATCGTTGTTCCTGCTGATAAAGCAGACCAATACAAGACAGCAACAGATTGTAAAGACCTTAAATTTGCAGTTGAAGCAGGTTCAGCTGGTAAAGACCAGGCTGTTGCAAACAACTTCCAATATACTGAAGTTGTTGACCAAGCTACTGCTCTTTCAGAAGTTGCTGCGGGTACATGTGATGCTGCTATCATCGACTCACTTATGGCTGGTGCTATGATTGGCGAAGGCACAGGTTACGCAAATCTTACATATACAGCAGGTCTTAACAGTGAAGAATATGGCGTAGGTTTCCGTAAGGGTTCTGACCTTGTTGCTGAATTCAATACATTCTTTGCTGCAGAAGTAGCAAATGGTAATGTGCAGAAAGTTGCTGAAACTTATGGTGTTCAGGAAGCTCTTATTAAGTAATTTTTAAAAGTCTTAATAATGAAGAAGAGAGTGTTGTGGCACTCTCTTCTTTTGGCGTAATAAATTAGATAGGGTGTTATAATTGTCATTTATCGAACAATTTCCAATAGTATTTGATGCATTAAATGTTGGATTTATTCAAACCTTAAAACTGTTTATAATTACTTTGGTTGGAGCATTGCCACTTGGCCTTGTTATTGCTTTTGGCTCAATGTCAAAATTCAAACCATTGAGTGCACTTGTCAAAACATTAGTGTGGGTTATCAGAGGCACTCCTTTGATGCTTCAACTTTTAGTTATTTACTATTTACCGGGTCTTGTTTTTCATAATAATATCTGGGGTAGTGGTGAAGAAGGCCGTTTCATAGCATCAATCACTGCATTCATTATTAACTATGCATGCTATTTCTCTGAAATATACAGAGGTGGTATTCAGGCTGTGCCTTATGGTCAGCAAGAGGCTGGTCAGGTACTTGGACTTACAAAATCACAGATATTCTTTAAAATTACACTTTTGCAAATGGTAAAAAATGTGTTGCCACCAATGTCAAACGAAATTATCACGCTTGTTAAAGATACATCACTTGCAAGAATTATTGCTTTGCAAGAAATTATCTGGGCAGGTCAGGCATTTATGAAAGGCTCACAGGGTATCGCAGGTGAGATTTGGCCATTATTCTTTACAGGCTTGTATTATCTTGTATTTAGTGGAATTTTAACAATCGTTTTAGGTAAAATTGAGAAAAAACTCAGTTATTTTAGAACTTAAGGAGGTAGTTGTATGTCTTGGCTTGAAGTTAAAAATATTTATAAAAGCTTTGGAAAAACAGAAGTCCTTAAGGGTATTGATTTTTCACTTGAAAAAGGTGAAGTAGTTGCACTTATCGGTTCATCAGGTAGTGGTAAAACAACTTTGCTTAGATGTTTGAATTTCCTTGAAACACCTGATAAAGGAACAATAAGTGTCAAAGACGAAGTTTTATATGATGGGGATGTTGAAACTAAAATTAATGACGAACAAATTCGTCAGAACAGACTTCATTTTGGTCTTGTTTTTCAAAATTTCAACTTATTCCCACAATATACGGTTCTTAAAAATATTACATTAGCACCAACACTATTAAAAAAAGGTACTGAAGAAGAAATTAATACTAAAGCTTTAGAATTAATTAAAAGTGTTGGATTAGAGTCAAAAGTTGATTCTTACCCTTGCGAATTGTCAGGTGGACAACAGCAAAGAGTGGCAATTGCTCGTGCTTTGGCTCTTTCACCAGATGTTCTCTGCTTTGACGAGCCTACAAGTGCTCTTGACCCTGAACTTACAGGTGAAGTGCTTCGAGTAATTAAAGAACTTAAAAATGGCGAAAATACAATGGTGATTGTTACTCATGAAATGAACTTCGCAAAGAATGTTTCAGATAAAGTAATATTTATGGCTGATGGTGTTATTGAAGAAATGGGACCACCAGAAGAGATTTTTGATAATCCAAAGAGTCAAAGATTAAAAGAATTCTTATACTCATCATTAAACAAGTAATTTTAATCCGTCGTTAGACGGATTTTTCTTGTATTAGAGATTCTTTTGTGATAAAATATTATTGGTGATAATTATGAAAAAACTTTTTTCTATATTTCTTGCAGTTGTGTTGATTGTATCAGCTTTCAGTATTGCTTGCTTTGCAGAAAATCCTGTTAAACTTAAGCTTAATAGTGAAACTGATACTGTTTATGCCGGTGACGAGTTCGTTGTTAAACTTATGATTAGCGATAACTCAAAAATGAGTGGCGCAGCAATTGATATCAATTATGATAAGACTAAACTTGAATATGTTTCAGGCTCTTTTGGTGGGATTCTAGATGATTCTGCTAATAAAAGCATTAAAAATATCAATGGTGATAAAGGAAAAGTAAGATTTACTTATCTTGCACCATCATCTTCTATAACTTCTCAGGGCGTTTTAGTTACAGTACGCTTTAAAGCTCTTGAAGATGCATCAGGTAAAACTGAATTAACAGTTTCTGTTCCTAATCCAGGCGATTTTGTTGCACAAGACTTAACAAGGTTGTCATATGTCGTTGAAAATACTAAAATTAATATTGCTGCTTCTTCAAATGAAACAGAATCAACATCTCAGTCAGAAACTGAAACACCGACTGTTGAATCTTCAACTCAAACTGAAACTTCAACGAATCCTGTTGAAAATAATAATGATGACGATGAAAATATGGGCAAAACCATTATTGTTATGATTGTTGCAGGTGTTGCAATTATCGTGGGTGTCACCTTGGTGATAATTAAAACTAAATCAAAAGAAGAAAAGAGTGAAGAATAATGAAAAATATTATTATTGAAGAATGTCCTTACTGTGGTTCAACAAATCTTACAAAAGGCTATCAAATCAATGATGGTATGGTTTATCGTGATAAAATAGCTTCTTTTGGTACTTTAATTGAGCATACAATTTGTAAAGAATGTGCTAGTGTAGTTTATAGTAAGGTAGAAAAACCAGAAATTCTTAAATAATAAGTCTATTTATTTAATCATCGCATATTATTGAATGGTGATTAAAATGAATGATAATAAATGCATAACAAGTGAAGAAAAATTGAATATAATTGTTCATTTGATTGTAAATGGCTATTTAACAGAAAACCAAATTAAAACAATAATAAAACGGGGGAGTTGATACCCCGTTTTTCTTTATTTAATTGGTTCAAAATCTTCTGCACCGTGTTTGCAAAGTGGACAAATAAAGTCTTCTGGTAATTCTTCACCTTCATATACATAGCCACAGATTTTACAAACATAACCTTTTATCTTTTGGGTTTCTGGCTTTGGCTTTATATGGTCAAAATAGTATTGATAAGTTGCAGACGGAACATCTGACAATGTTTCTGCTTCAGAAACATCAGAAACAAATAAGAGGTGACTGCCACAATCGATAATATCTGTAACTGTGCAAGAAATATAAGCGTTTGTACCCTCACAAATAAAATATGTTCCATTTTCAGTTCGGTAATGGTCATTATAACCTGTGAATTTATCTGTATCACGACCACTAGCAAAACCGAATCGTTTAATCATATCAAAGGTAGCTTCTTGTGAAAGAACCGAAACTGTGAATTTTTTAGTTCTTTCAATCATTCCACAAGTATAGTTGTTTTTATTGACTGCAATTGTAATTCTTTTGGGCGAGTCAGTTACTTGAGACGCGGTGTTGATTATACAAGCGTTATCTTTGCCATTCTCATTTGCACTCAATACAAACAAACCATAACTTAACTTAAACATAGCTTCATTTTTAATCATAAAATCATCTCCCTTATTACAAAAATATTATAACACAAATTGCGTGATATGTATACAATTTTTTATGTATATCTTATTATATAAAACATTGACAAATTTCGACAAATGTGGTATCTTTGTTTTTGTAATTTAGTGCATTAAATTGCAAAAGGAGATGTAAAAAATGAAAAGAAAGACAAGCCTCAAACTTTTAGCAGTTTTGGCTATTTCTGTCGTGTTGGTAATGACAATGACAGTGTTTGCTTTCGCAGAAGGTGAAAGTGAAGAAGTTGAATATGTAAGTAACTTCTATTCAACAATTTTCTCTCTTCTTCCACCTGTGATTGCTATTGCATTGGCACTTATCACAAAAGAAGTTTATTCATCACTCTTTGTTGGTGTTTTAGTTGGTGGTGGACTTTATGCGTTTGGTCCTAACGGATTCAGCATTGAAACAATGTTCAACACAATTATGACTGACGGCTTTATCGGTAAGCTTGCTGATACTTGGAATATGGGTATTATCATTTTCCTTGTTGTTCTTGGTATCATTGTTGTTCTTATGAACAAAGCAGGTGGTAGCCGTGCTTATGGTGAATGGGCAAAGAAAAAGATTAAGTCAAGAAAAGGTGCATTGCTTGCGACATTTGGTCTTGGTGCATTAATTTTCGTTGATGACTATTTCAACTGTCTCACAGTTGGTAGCGTTATGCGCCCTGTAACAGACTCACACAAGATTTCTCGTGCGAAGCTTTCTTATATAATTGATGCAACAGCAGCACCAGTTTGTATTATTGCTCCTATTTCTTCATGGGCAGCAGCAGTTAGTGGTGTTGTTGAAGGTACAGATGGTCTTGAACTCTTCATTAGAACAATTCCATTCAACCTTTATGCATTGCTTACAATCGTAATGGTTGTTATGATTTCTGCTCTTAACATTGACTTTGGTCCAATGAAAAAACATGAAATTAACGCTATTAATGGAGACCTTTACACAACAGATGCAAGACCTTATGCTAATGTTGACGAAACTCCTGTTTCAACAAGAGGCAAGGTTATTGACCTTGTTCTTCCTGTAGTAATTCTTATCGCTCTCTGTGTTGTAGGTATGGTTTATACTGGTGGTTTCTTTGCAGGAGAAAGCTTTATCAATGCGTTTGCAAACTGTGATGCAGCTTATGGTCTTGCACTTGGTTCAATCATTGCACTTATTGTTAATATTGTTTACTTTATGATTAGACGAGTTCTTTCATTCAAAGACTGCATGGAAGCTATTCCTGATGGCTTTAAAGCAATGGTTCCAGCAATTCTTATTCTTACATTTGCTTGGACTCTCAGCGCTATGACAAACAACCTTGGTGCAGATGTATTCGTTGAAGGTCTTGTTGATGCTACAGCAGGTAAACTTACATATTTCTTACCAGCTATTCTCTTCCTTGTTGGTATGGGACTTGCATTTGCAACAGGTACATCATGGGGTACATTCGGTATTCTTATTCCAATTATTGTTCCACTTTTTGCAACAACAGACCCATCTCTCGTTGTTTGTATCGCAGCTTGCCTTGCAGGTGCTGTTTGTGGTGACCATTGCTCACCAATTTCAGATACAACAATTATGGCTTCAACAGGTGGACAGTGTGACCACGTTAACCACGTTTCAACACAGTTACCTTATGCAATGACAGTTGCGGCAGTTTCATTTGTAGGTTACTTACTTGCAGGCTTTGTTCCAAATGCTGTAATTGTACTTCCTGTTTCAATTGCTCTTCTTGTAGCAGCGCTTCTTGTTATCAAAGCAGTTACAAAGAAAAAGGCATAATTTAAACTTAAAATTAAAATCACCTTATCAGTTTGATAAGGTGATTTTTTTTATGTGTTAATATGAAAATGTATAAGAATATTTTTCTGTGAAATCAAATTCAGCTCTAACACTTTCGTCTTTTTCGTAGAATGTGCAATCGCTTAAACCATCAATAGTGTATTGCATTTTTGCAATGTAGCCATCATTATCAATAATAAACATTACAGAACAAGGGGAGTAGTAAGTTTTAAAATCACCAACTGTAGCAACATTATCAAACTTGAAACCATTTGCTATTGTATTAATCGAAGCAGTTGGTTTTGCCTTGCTGGTTTCTGTAGCTTTGAGATTGAAGACTATTACATAGCCACCACTACCTTTGGTAACAGAATAGGTGTCTACATCATTTTCTTCAAGACTTGGAGAATTGTTTTGTGGTGGAATAAACGCATCTAATTTAGTTCCATCTTCTGCAACACCATTTGAAAAAGATTTAATCAATTGTCGGGTACCATTTGCTTGGTCGAGAATCTGATTAACTTTTGATTTTGTAATTTCATTGGCACTGTTAATCTTTGTATCAGATTCAAAATCTGTCATATCAATATTGATATCTTGGATAACTGTAACTGTTGTATCCGCTTTATAATTCTTTGTTTTATTCAGTGCGTTAATAACGGCGTTTATAGCGTCTTTTAAAGGCATCATAGATTCAGCAGTATCCGTTGTCTCTGGAATGTCAGAATTGTCTATAAAGCCTGTTTTATCGTCTTTAAAGAGATAATCAAACCCAAAGTAAGAGTTGATTGTGTATTTGCTTTCAAATTTCGTAATTTCAGTATTAAAATTCTTGTTTATATTCTTTTCAGTAAATAAGGTACTGTAAATCGCTATTTGATTTGCACGAACTGATTTTAAGGTATCAGTAAGGCTTAATATTACTGACAATGCGTCATAAACACTATTTATTGACGAAGCAACAACGCTTGAATTGTTAGTTGCAAACCCATTGCAAAGTGAATGTAAAGCTTTTAATAATTTATCGTGAGCAGTTCTGAAATCATCAATCTGATATTCTTGTGGGTCAAACTGACTATAATCAAATTCTTTTGCTTTACTATAAATACTTTCGAATTTGGAATAATCGCCATTAGTGTTATACTCATTGAGATGGGTATGTAATCTGCTTATATATCCATTATCGTTCACAATGCTCATTAAAGCATAAAGCTCACTAAATCTCATAAAATTATTTGATTCAGCAAAATATTTTATATAAGCAAAACTAGTGTAGTTTTCACTTTGTGAAGAAATATCAAGTAAAGATGCAATATTCCAGAGCTTTCGGCAAGTTTCAGTGAAACTACTGTTGTATTTTGTGAGAGTATAAGGTTTTGTTAAATCGACTTTTTCTTTTTCTGTTAACAAATTAAACTCAGTAATTAAAAGTTGTTCAATATCACTTTTGATTTCCGAGAACTTTTCATTATCAAGATTTGAAAGATATTGATAACATTCATTATACTGCTTCTGTGCTAGAAAATTTTTAACTTCATCTAAATTTTTTTCATTTGATTTCACACAAGAAGTGAATAGAAAAGTAAGACAAAGAATTAAAGACAATATTTTATTAAATCTTTTCATTTTATCACCAATAAGACAAAAAAGTATTATATTAAATTTACCATAAACAACTGAAAGTGTCAAATAAAAACGGTATGACCGAAATCATACCGTTAATTTTTATTTCTTCTGTGGACCGTTAAATCCGTTTGTCTCTTGGAAATTAGCAATTTTATCAATAACGCTGAGAACAACATCAAATCCTTGGCCAACAGTTTCCATTTCAAAGCGTTCTGCTTTATCGTGGAATGTGTGATAATACCAAGTAAGCATTGGGTTTTGTGCTGCGAAAGTAACAGATTTAATGCCACCACGAGTCATTGGTGTGCTGTCGCAACCACCAACAGGGTTGTGAATGCAACCATTTGTCTTGCTTTCGATACCCATTTCTGCGAATGTATCTTTGAACATTTTTTCAAGGTCTGTGTCAAAACGGCAACCCTGCCAATCGTCTTTAATAACAACTTCAAAATATTCTTTGTCAGCAACAGAGTCAATGTTGATGTTCCAAGCATTCTTTGTTAAGTCATCATTTCTGTGTTTATGTACAAACGCCATTGAACCACGAAGACCAGCTTCTTCTGCACCACAGTTGCAATCAACAATACGGCAGTTTTTAGGCATCTTATCAGGATTTTCTTTGAAGTATTTAATAACTGCATAGCTCAATGCACAACCTGTTGCGTTGTCCATAGCACCTTTTGAAGCAGTTTCTTCGTCAGAGTCATTCCACATAGCTACGAAAGCACTACCAAGTGCAGTAATTACAGGGATAAAGTTCAATAAAGCAACAAAAATTTTCATTGATTCTGACATTGCAGTTGTGTTAGCCCATTCAGCGCCAAACATAAGACCTGCATAGATTACAGCCATAGCAACAGAAATTCCAACATTAAGGAATACACATACAGCACCGAAACCTACTTTACCATAAGTTGTGATAAGACCATAAACTGGGTTTTCAGGATATTTAGATGCATTTTCTGAATGTTTCCAGTTCCAGCTTGTATCTGTATGGCCTGAGAGAATGATTGTGTAATCATATTTTCCATCTTCTGGTACTAATTCACCATATACATTCTGTGAAATCTTCTGTTTGAAGAACATATCAAACCATGGCTTGTAAAGGAAACAACTACATACAAGCCAGATTACCATTGCAATTCCAATAAAAGCCATTGCAAACCAAACATGGTAATTATCAAGTGCAAAATATGTAAGTGCACTTAAAATAATACCAACCCAACCAGCATAGGGGAGTCCACCGATACTTGAGCGTGGTGATACTGCGAATTCTTCTTTCTTTGCTTTAATGCCGATATCTTCAAGCTTTTTGCCCATATAATCAGCATATTTTCTTTCGCCTTCAGAACCTGGGAGACGTGAACCCATATTTTCAGCGTCTTTAACTATATCCCAAGCTTCTTGGACATACTTTCTTGATTCCTCTTTCATTGTAAAACCTCCAATGTCAATATACAATATATGTTACAATATTTTACAATTAAAATCAAGTCAATTTTTATTGGAATTATCAATAGTTGAGCTGTTCTTTACTGTATAATCAGAGTTATATTCAAATGAATGGTATAAATCTCGTCTGCGAATCGGCTCTAAATCGCTTGGGAAAGATATAGTTCCGCTAAATTCACGAATTGCCATATCATTAATTGTTGTATCATAAGCACTTACAGGGAATTTTTGCCATAAGAATACACCATCTGTACAACTGTTCATTATAAGTGATGGAGTTTTTAATTGTGCTGAATGAGCAAGATATACACGCTTATTGGTTGTACCTTTTTCAAATGTGAATTCAAATCCTGAAATATAAAACTTATCAATAGCATTTTTTGGCATATATTCCGAAAGTGGTGCGGATGAATAAGTTTTACCATTCTTTTCAGATAATGCAATAAAGAATTCTTCTGCATTAATATCTTCGTCTATAGGCACAACATCTCGGTCATAGAATTGATGATATAGACCTTTTCTGTATTTTGCCTTGCTGTTTTCAGGAAATTCTCCACGCAATAACACTCTCATTTCTCCGTCAGGGTAAAAGAAATAAAAATATTCTATGGTGCATATAGTTTCACGGTCATTTGCAAGTGTTGTTTGCTTAATATCATCCGTATTTTCAAGTTTCATTAAGGTTGCATTGTCGTATTTCATAACTTCACTGTCAGTCAAATCTTTAAGATATTCTTCAGGAAAGCCTAATTCAAGCATATTCGCACGAGCTTCTTCAATTTTAGATTTCTCAATAGTTGAGTCTGCAATGTTATAAATAACAGTATCAACCTTTGGTGATGCCGCAGATAGCATTAAGAAAACAGGTGATATTGCAAGAATTATTACAAGAATTGCGTAACTGCACTTTTCACTCCTTTTTATAGGTTCGCTAATATCAAATTCAGGCTCTTTATATGCAAGAATATTTTTAGCTCTACCTAATTGACAAAGTGCAAATATCATAAATATAGGTGTGCCCATTGCAATATAAGTTGCTTCTGTTGTTGCTGCAAAAACAATTATAATTGCTGATAATACATACGCAATAAATCCACCAGTTAAACGTGGCTTTTTGTCTTCATCTGATACAAGATTCTTTGTAATGTCTTTTATTCCTGAGAAAATACACCAATATACAATAGTGCTAAGAATTGTAGCTATCAGTTGACCAGCATATATGAAAGCATCATTTCCAATTGTAAATAAAGAAAAGCCTTGAACTATTAATGAATAAAATTCTACCCCAATAAATAGATAAAAGGCAAAATTTAGTTTTTTATTTGTCTTTCGCAATTTAAGAAGTCCATAAAGTAAATCCATTCCAGCTGCGAATTTAAGTATTTTGCCCATCCCTGGAAATAAATTTATCTGGAAAAAGCTAAGCGCCATACCCCAAATAATGAAGTTTAAAGATGAACGCATATATTCCGTTGGTATAATTGAATAAATTTTACCAAAATCACTGGCAATTTTTTCTTTGTCACCCATTTTTTCAATAGCTTTTAACTGTGCAGATTCGTCGTCAAGACCTAAAGAGAAGTTTTTTTCATATTCTTCAATAAGATGAGAATACAACTCGTCATAAACTTCATTTTTCTTGCGTGGTGACATAATCTTTTTGCAAATGGAGTTAATATATTCGTCAATTATAAGAAAATCTCTGTTTTCTTCCATAGAACCACCCCCCAATCGTTGTAATTAAAAATCAAGTTGTAGAAAGCGCGCCTCCAAGAATTTTTCCAACAGCATAGCTGTAAGTTTCCCATTCCTGCTTCTGCTTTGCAAGTTCAGTTAAACCTTTTTCGGTGATTTTATAATATTTTCTTTTGCGACCATTTTCTTCACTTTCACACCAACGAGAAGTGAGAAAGTTTTCTTTTTCAAGAGAATGTAAAATAGGGTAGAGCGTACCTTCGTTCATCTGGAACACATTATCAGACATCATTTCAACGGTTTTGATTATCTGATAACCATACATTTCACCTCTTGAAATAACACTTAAAACAAGAAGTCCTGTGCTTCCTTTTGCGAGTTCTTTACTGATTTTCATAAAATTCTACTCCTTTCAATATACATAGATATTCGATGTATGATAAGTAAAAAAATTAAGGTATCCGCAAATATTTAGTTTTCGGATACCTTGAATATCTATGTATAGTATAGCATACCAAATATTACCTTGTCAAGTTCATAAATAAAAAGGAGTCAACAAAATGTCAACTCCTAAAATTACTTTTATTTATTGCCTTTCTTTTCGTATCCGAATGTAGAAGCGAAAAGGTCAATTTTGAATGCTTTGATTACTGAACTGAAAAGTCTTGAACCTTGAACAGGCATAAGTCTGTTAAATCGTCCCATTGCATTGCCATCAAATCCAACAACGATATATGACTTTTTCTTGAGAATTCCCTTAAGGATTTTGTTTACTGCTACATGGCAAGGGGTAGAAACCATATTGATAAGGTCCATGCCGTTTGTTTCACCTTGATTTCTGAAAATATCTGTTTTAGTAAATCCAGGGCAAACAAGACCTATGTAAGCTTCGCCTCTGAGTTCTTCTCTCATAGCTTCAGTTAAACCTTTAACTGCTGCCTTACTTGCAGAATACATTGATGTTCCGCCGAGTGCCATAAGCGCTGCAGATGATGCAACATTTATAATTGCAGGAGTTTTGCTCTTGAGAAGAAGAGGGAGCATAATTTTTGAAGAATATGCAGCTGAATAGAAGTCAATATTAATTGATTCATCAATTTCTTCTTTTGAATAGTTCATAAGTCTGTCAAAACGAGGAAGAACACCAGCATTGTTGATAAGAACATCAGGGGCAATATTGTTTTCAACAAGCCAATCATGAAAACTTTGCCAATTATCATAACTTGAAACATCAAAAAGCTTATAAGAAAATAACTTTGCATAATCGCCAAGTTCTTCAACGAAGTTAAGCATTTTCTTTTCACTTCTAGCAACACCAATTACTTTACAGTTATGCTCTTTCATAAGTCTCTCAGCAAGCATTTTGCCAATACCACTTGATGCACCTGTGATGATTACAGTTTTGTTATCAATCCACTTTGACATTTACCACACCTCAAAAATAAAAATTATGTAAAAATTATATCACAAATATTTATTGATTTCAACAGCTTATAATTTTTTGTCATAATTCTTCACAGGTTCAAGTGCTTATTTCACACAAAAAAAATTGAGAACCCGCAAAAGCGAATTCTCAATTTTTGGTCGGAGTGACAGGACTTGAACCTGCGGCCTCTTGACCCCCAGTCAAGCGCGCTCCCAGCTGCGCCACACCCCGTTATTATCAACGCAAGATATGATAACATAATCAAAAATAATTTGCAAGTATTTTTAATATAATTATCTTTACCTTTGCCTTTTTAAGATATGTGTGTTAAAATGAAGAAAAAGGAGTGGTTTTATGAAAAAATCATCAAAGATTTTGTTATCAGTTATTGCTGTGATTTTAGTGTTGGGCATTGCATTTTCAGTTTCTTTTTATTGGTATTATCCGCACTATAAAGAAATGAAAAAAGAAGTTGCAATACAAGATATTTACCGTGAAAATGAACTCAGAGTAATGAGTTGTAATGTTCGTTGTATTTCTCCAACTGATTTAGGTAAGAAGAGTTGGTTTTATCGCGCAGACCTTATAATGCAAGGTATTCAAAAAGAACAACCAAGTGTTATCGGTTTTCAAGAAGTCACTAAATGGCATTACTCATATCTTTGCGATACATTGGGAATGTATGATTCAGTAATTACTTATCGTGATGATGCATTCAATTCAGAGGGTTGTCCAATTTTCTATCGTTCAGATATCTATACTCTTATCGATAAAGGCTCATTTTGGTTATCAGAGACACCCGATGTGATGAGTAAGTCATGGGGTGCACAGTTCAACAGAGTTTGTAGTTATGTTATTCTCAAAGATAATGCCACAGAAACAGAGTTCGTTGTGTTTAATACACATTTAAGCCATGTCAGTGATGAAGCTCGTATAAACGGAATACAAGTGGTTCTCGACAAGATTAAAGAGTTTGGTTCATTACCAGCGGTGCTTATGGGTGACCTTAACGCTGAAGAAGATTCACAGACCTACAAGAGTGCAACAGAAAGCTTCCTTGACACTAAATATCAAACAGAAAATACAATGACAAGTTGCACATATCAAGCTTGGGGTGAACAACTTGATAAGAACTGCATTGACTATATTTTGGTTTCAAAAACAGGTTTTAAGACTAATTCATATAAAGTCGTAACAGGTACTTATGACGGAGTTTATTCAAGTGACCACTTCCCATTATCTGTAAGCCTCTCTTTTGAATAATATAACATAAAAATAAGGGGTACCGTTTGGTATCCCTTATTTTTATCCTAACATAACATCTAATAGCATCATAGTTGCAAATCCCGAAACAATACCCATTGTGGCAAAATATGGTTGCGATTTCTGATTTTTCTGACATTCGGGAATCAACTCGTGAACTGCAACTAAAATCATAGCGCCCGCTGCAAAGGATAGGGCATAGGGGAGAAGTGTTTCAACATAAACCGTCAACAACGCTCCTAATATGCCTGCAATAGGCTCAACCATACCTGATGCCTGACCAAACAGAAAACTTCGTTTTCTCGAATATCCCTCGCGCCTTAATGGTACTGAAACTGCAGCGCCTTCAGGAAAATTCTGTAATCCAATACCAACTGCAACTGATATTGCACCCAACAGATTTTCGGTAGAAAAGTTGTTTTGAAGAGCACCAAAGGCAACACCGACTGCTAAACCCTCAGGTATATTATGCAGGGTTATAGAAAGCACAAGCATAATTATTCTTTGAAAATTTTCATTAGATTTAGCTTCTTGTTTATTTGCTTTTGTTCTTGCATAAGACACAAGCTTATCAGAAACCCACATAAATGTGGCACCAAACAGAAATCCAAAAGTTACTACAAAACATGCAGGAATAGTCAATACGGATTCAGCTCGTTCAATAGCCGGCTGCAATAATGACCAGAAACTTGCGGCAATCATAACACCTGACGCAAAACCAAGCATAATATTAAGTATATTTTTATTAGGCGACTTGAATAAAACTACCATGGCAGCACCTAATGCTGTTACAAACCAAGTTCCAAGTGTTGCTATTAATGCCATAATGACAAAACTATTCATATAGCACCTCCACTATTCATTATATTTTGTGAATAGAAAAAGGTGCAAATTTGTGTTTAATTGAATTTTATTGATTTTTTTACTTGCGTGTGATATAATAAAAATGCCAAACAAACTTAATAAACAGAACTTGGGGTGTTTTTCTTTTTATAGGAATATTTTACTCTTTTTTAGTCATTCTATTTTTATGAATTTGTTAAAAACGCGAATTCCATTAGATAGGGTGATTTGGAGTAATATCCCATTCTGTTTAAGTTTGTTTGGCGACAATCGGGGTTTGCGTTTTATGTGCGATGGCTTCGGTTGTCGCACTTTTTTATTTTTAGGGGGAAAAGAAATGAAAGCACCATTAAAATGTCCAATGTGTAATGAGGTTATCAAATGGAAAAAAGTTGATGAAGCGAAGAAAGGCTTTAGTGTAGGTAAAGCTGCAGCTGGAGCTATTTTGCTTGGTCCTATTGGTTTAGTAGGTGGAGCATTAGGAAAGAAAAAGGTTTATTATTGCTGTGGGAACTGTGGGTTCGAACACGAATATGATGTTTGAAAGGAGAGTAAAATGAAAAAAACAATTAGTTTGATAATAGCTGTTTTTTTATTAATAATTTCTGTTTTTTTGTTTACAAGTTGTGAAGCAGAAGATGATTGTTTTGCGTGTGGGGGTTCTGGTTATTATCAAAAAAAAGATTGTCCTTTCTGCTAATTTTATGTAATAAATGATAAAGGGTATCTACAAGATACCTTTTATTATTTATCCTTGACAACAGAACAAATGTTCGATAAAATATTACTGATAAACGGAGTGATATTTTTGGACAGAATAATTCTTCATTGTGATTTGAATAACTTTTATGCTTCTGTTGAATGTGTGAAAAATCCAAGTCTGCAAGGCAAATCAGTCGCAGTTTGCGGCAATCAGGATGACCGTCACGGCATTGTGTTGGCTAAATCTCAAAAAGCAAAAATATGTGGTGTAAAAACTGGAGACACAATTTTAGAAGCTCGAAAGAAATGCTCTGGTTTAATTGTGGTTAATACAGATTTTGATGCTTATTATCACTATTCACAGATAGTAAAAAAAATTTATGCTCGTTATACCGATTTAATTGAACCTTTTGGAATGGATGAATGTTGGCTTGATGTGACAGGCAGCACAACTTTGTTTGGTGATGGTGAGCAGATAGCAAACACAATAAGAGAACAAATAAAAAAAGAGACGGGACTCACCATATCTGTTGGTGTATCATTTAATAAAATCTTTGCAAAGCTTGGCAGTGATATGTAAAAGCCCGATGCCACAACAATTATTTCTCGTGAGAATTTCAAAGAAAAAATATGGGGGCTTTCAGCATCAGAGCTGTTGTTTGTTGGTCGTCGAACAACAAAAACACTAGAAAAATACGGAATATATACAATAGGTGATATAGCAACAATGCACCCGTCTTTTATTAAAAAGATTTTGGGTAAAAATGGTGTTGATTTGTGGCTATATGCTAACGGAAATGACACCTCGTCAGTGGCACATATAGACTCAAAAATAATAATGAAAAGTGTCAGTCGAGGCATAACCTGTGTTGATAGTCTTGCAAGTGTTGAAGAAACACAACGGGTAATTGCAGAGCTGTGTGTCAATGTTTCAAAGGGATTAAGATGCGAACAGTTGTTAGCCACAGGAGTACAGTTGGCAGTCAAAGATGACAATCTTAACACTCATCAATATTCGTGCGCGTTACAATTCCCGACACACAGTGCAAAAGAGATATTTAATGCATCTTGTGAATTGATTAAAAATCATAAATGGAACAGAAAAATCAGGTCCTTATCAGTAAGAACATATAATCTTATTTCAGAAAACTCAATTCAGCAATTAACCATTGATTATGATATTGAGCAACACGAAAAATTTGAAATAGAAGATAGTGCAATAATGCAAATAAAAGGAGAATACGGCAAAAATACAATATTCAACGGATGTCGTCTTTTGGGTACAAAAATACCGGCTGGCAAAAGTGAATATTCCACATTGCCGCCGGCAAATTTACGCTAATTCTAACCAAAGGGTTTCAAGTTCTTCTAATTTTTCTTCTTTTCCCTTGATGTTGTTAAGAATTTCAGAGAGTTTTTGATAATCACTTGAAACATCAGGGTCTTCGCATTGTGATTTTAAAGACGCTATCTCATTTTGCAGAGTTTCGATTTCTTTTTCAATATTCATAAGCTTTGCGCGTCGTTTACGGTCTTCTGCTTTGTTCTTACGAGACTCATTATATGAAGAATTGCTTGAAGCTTTCTCTTTATGAGTTTCGTTAATTATAATATTATTTGAGTGCTCTTTATAATAATCATAATTACCATTATACACAGTAATGCCGTCACTTGACATTTCAATGATTTTTGTTGGTACAGAATTGAGCAGATATCTGTCATGAGAAACCATAATTATTGTGCCTGCATATTCTTTTAAAGCCTTGTCTAAAGCCTCTTTTGCTTTGTAGTCAAGGTGATTAGTAGGTTCGTCCAAAACAAGCACATTTGAGCGTTCAAAGACGATAATACACAATGCTACTTTCGCTCTGTTAGCACCGCTCATTTCACAAATACGCTTGAACACATCTTCATCTTCAATAAGAAATCGAGCAAGCATACTGCGAATCTCATATTCAGTTTTTGTTGGAAATTTTCTATGCACAGTTTCTAAAACTGTCATATTAAGGTCCAAAGATGATAACTCTTGGTCAAAATAAGAAACCTTAACATTACCACCCCAACGAGCAACACCTTCACAAGGCAACTTTTTAAGAATTGCTTTTAGAAATGAAGATTTACCCACACCATTCTTGCCAACAAATGCAATTTTTTCATCACGAGAAACCAATAAATCAAAATTTTCAAATAAAGTGCGTTTAGTTTCGCCTTTGCCAACAGAAACTTTAAGCCCCTTGCATTCAAGAATAGTTTTATGTGGCTCAATGTCAAAAGGGAACGAAATATGCAAATCTTTAACTTGTGGATTAGGCTTAGCCTGAAGTTCCATCTTTTCAAGTGCTTTTACACGAGAACCAACGCTGTTTATACTGCTTGATTTAGCAAGGTTTCGACGAACATAATCTCTTAAATCTTCAATTTCTCGTTGTTGTTTTTCATACTCTTTTGTGAGCGTTTTAATACGCTCTTCTTTTTGTGTCAAAAATGAAGAATAACCACCTTTATATCGCACCAATTCACCATTTTCAATTTCACATATATCAGATGCAACTGCATTTAAAAAATATCTGTCGTGAGATACAATAATAACAGCACCCTTATAGCTTTTAAGATATTCTTCTAGCCAGTTAAGCATAGAAAAATCAAGGTGGTTTGTTGGCTCGTCGAGAATAAGCAAATTTGGGTTTTCAACAAGAATTTTTGCAAGAGCAAATCTTGTCTTTTCGCCACCTGAGAGAACAGATACCGATGTGCTCATATCAAAGTTCCCAAATCCCATACCATTTAGCACAGTGTTTATTCTGACTTCCGCATTGTGACCATCTGCAGCGTTATAAATATTTGTGTGTTTTTCATACTCAGCAGATAAAACTTCATATTCTTCTCTACTAACAGTTGCCATTTTTGAAGCAATTTCTTCAATTTTCTTTCTTGTCTCAAATACGAGTTTTAGTGAATCTTCAATTTCTTCTTTTAATGTATTAGATGTGTTCAAAGCTTCATTTTGCTTTAAATAACCAATTCGCAAATCATTTTTCAAAGATAAAGTGCCTTCATCATAGTCAATAGCACCTGAAATAATATTTAAAAGAGTGCTTTTGCCCACACCGTTAATACCCAAAAGACCAATACGGTCTTTATCATTAACAGAGAGAGTAATGTTTTTTAATATGCTTTTGTCAAGAAAACTTTTTGAAATGTTATTAAGTGATACAAGCATAATATATTCCTTTAAAATTAGTTTTGAGTAAGATTATGTATATTTTTCTTCCACATTCCTGTGAAGAAGAAAACCGAAGAAATAATTGTTGCTAAAAGCCAGCCAACAGGCCACGAATACCAAATGCCAAGTTCATTGAATATGGGGGAAAGTGCAAATGAAAGTGCCACTCTCAATAATAAATCAGAGAATGTTGAAACCATAAACATTTTCATTTTACCACATCCACGAAGCACACCATCAATAATCAATTTGATTGCAATGAACAGATAAAAAGGTGATACAATTTTCAAGAAATTGGTTCCCACATTGATTATTTCAATATCATTTGATGTTACAAAAATCTGTATCATATTTTGTGGGAAGAAAAAGAATAAAATAAATAAAGGTAAGGTTATAGCATAAGACATAATATAAAGGTGTTTTACGCCTTTTTTAATTCTATCAATTTTGTTTGCACCAACATTTTGCGCTGTAAAACTTGACATACTGTTGCCAAGTGCACAAAGAGTTGTTATTGTGAAAGTATTCAACTTTCCTGCTGCAGAAAAACCAGCAACAACAACTGAACCAAATTTGTTAACAAGACCTTGAATAAAAATATTACCAACAGATACAAAACTCTGTTGTAAAATGCTTGGAATTGCAACAAACAATATCTTTTTAAGCA
The DNA here is from genome assembly GCA_045632525.1 of Candidatus Fimenecus sp. Lineage (GTDB taxonomy): Bacteria > Bacillota > Clostridia > Oscillospirales > Acutalibacteraceae > Fimenecus. The sequence goes on along the minus strand of JAZQWV010000008.1, from coordinate 19,328 downwards.
TCTCAAAAGAGTAAAGACTAAACTTATCAGTTTCAATTTTTTTAAGGCGTGTTAACAAAACGTAAAGTGATAGAATAGATGAAATACCTTGTGCAATAAATGTCGCCCAAGCAACACCTAAAACACCCATAGATGTGTATTTTACTAATATATAGTCAAGAACAACATTAAACACAGATGAAAAAATCAAGAAATATAGTGGTGTTTTAGAGTCACCTAAAGCAGTGAAAATTCCTGTACAAATATTATATAAGAAAAGAAAAACTAATCCAGCAGTATAAATATTGAGGTATGAAGCAGAGTCAATAAAGAGATTGTCAGGGGTGTTAAGTAATAAAAGTAAAGGCTTTGCTAAAATAAGACCACCTATTGTAAGAATAACACTTAAAGCAACAAAAGATATCAAAGATGTGCTGATACAGGTTTTGGTTTTATCATAGTTTTTGCTACCAAAAAACTGTGATATAACAACACAACAACCAATGTTAGAGCCATTGGCAATAGCCATATATATCATTGTAATTGTATATGAAATACCAATTGATGCAAGTGCGTCACCACCGAGAAACTTACCTGCTATAATGCTGTCTGCAATATTATACAACTGCTGAAAACATACGCTTATAAGCATTGGAATAGTGAATTTAATTAGTATTTTTGCAGGATTATCTTGAGTCAAATCTCTGACCATAATACCACCTAAAAATAAGGGACTGACATTCAGTCCCTTAAAAATTTATATTGTTTCAAGAATACTTCTTGCTACGCTGATACCGTTTGATGATGCTTGCATAAGTCCACGAGTAACTGATGCACCGTCACCAATAGCATGAAGACCTTTTACGCTTGTTTCAAAGTTTGTATCAACAACAACTTTGTTAGAATAGAATTTAACTTCAACACCATAAAGAAGTGTTTCGTCACTTGCGATACCGGGAGTAACTTTATCAAGTGCTTCAAGCATTTCAGCAATATCAACCATAATTCTGTGTGGGAATACAAGTGATAAATCACCAGGTACAGCGTCTTTAAGAGTTGGAATAAGATTATTTCTGCAAAGTCTTTCTGAAGTTGTTCTTCTTCCACGCTTAAAGTCACCATAAGTCTGCACAAGAATTTTACCATCACAAAGCATATTGCTAAGCTGTGCAATATGTTTACCATATTCAATAGGTGACTTGAATGGTTTTGTAAAATTCTTTGAAACTAAAAGTGCAAAGTTTGTGTTATTTGTTTTATACTCAGCAGATTTATATGCATGACCGTTAACAACAGCAAGACCATTATCATAATATTCTGTTGCTACTTCGCCAGAAGGGTTAGAACAGAAAGTTCGAACTTTATCGTCAAAAGTAGGTGAATAGTAAACAAGTTTTGCTTCGTAAAGGTTTTCGTTCAAGAATTTCATAACTTCATCACGAACTTCAACACGAACACCTACATCAACAGTACCTACCTGTGTTTCTATGTCATGGTCTTTACATATATGGCTAAGCCATTCAGCGCCTTCGCGACCAACAGCGGCCACAATTTTGTCTGAATAATATGTGTTGCCACCTGCAACGACACCTTTAACTTGATTATCTTCAATAATAATGTCATCTACCATTGTATTAAAGATTATGTTGCAACCATTATCTTCAAGATGCTTTTGAAGTCTGCCATAAATCTTGTAACCCTCTTCTGTACCTAAATGACGAATAGGGCATTCAATAAGTTTAAGGTTAGCATTAATTGCTTTTCTTCTGATTTCTTCAATTTCAGCTCGTTTATCAACACCATAAACATTAGTATCAGCACCGAAATTCAAATAGACATCATCAGCTTCTTTAAGAAGTCCCATTGTTTCTTCATAACCAAGAATTTCTGGAAGATGACCACCAACATCAGGTGAAAGTGAGAGCTTACCGTCAGAAAAAGCGCCTGCGCCTGCAAAACCTGTTGTGATTGAACAAGGCTTGCAACCAACACATTTTTTAGTTGTTCTTTTTGGGCACATTCTTTTTTCAATAGAGCGTCCCTTTTCAATCATAAGAACTTGTATGTCGGGTTTTTCTTTTAAAAGTTCATAAGCACAGAAAATGCCTGAAGGGCCTGCACCTATAATAATAACATCATAATTATTTTTCATTTATATCACCAAATTATCTTTCCTCACGGAAATAGTTAAGTCCAAGGTTTGCTGGTGGTTGATTCTTTTTCTTGTTACGCATGCTTGTGAAGAGAAGAACAATAATTGTAACCACATAAGGAAGTGTCTTAATAAGTTCAGTGTCTTCAAAAGATACGTTTTTAATGTAACTACCTGCAATATAAAGTCCACCGAAAATGAGTGAACCAATAATTGCAAGATTTGGTTTCCAAACTGTGAAAATAACAAGAGCTATAGCAAGCCAACCAATAGCATCAATACAATATTCCCAGTTGCCGTTAAGATAGTCCATAATGAATGAAAGACCACCAAGACCTGAAATACCACAACCAATACAAGTTGCAGCATAACGATAAGCAGAAACATTGATACCCGCAGCATCTGCTGTTGCAGGGTTTTCACCAACTGCACGCAAATGAAGTCCTACACGAGTTTTGTTGAGTACAAAAGATGTGCCCAATGCAATAAAGATTGCAAGATAGATGAATATACCATGTGACAGGAATAATTCACCAAACCAACCAAGGTCATCAGCAAAGGGGAGACATGCGGTAAAATATTTGCTACCTTTACTATAAATGATACCTGTTTGGGCAATCATATAGTCTGAAACACCAACACCGAATGTGGTGAGAGCAAGACCAGTAACATTTTGATTAACACGAAGTGTAACAGTTAAGAAACAGAAAATTAAGCCCATTAAAGCACCACCGATAAGTGTTGCGATAATTGGAATAACAACGGCAAGAACAGGATTGATATTACGGCCAACAGCTGTGAAATATAAATATTCAGCAAAGCAACCACATGATGCACCCACGCACATAACACCGGGCGTACCAAGGTTTAAATGACCTGATTTTTCAGTAATAGTTTCGCCTGTTGAACCTAAAAGGAAAGTCATACCAAGACGAATTGCACTAACGAGAAAGGCTAACATTATTCATTCTCCTTTCTGTGTTTTGTAAAAATAATTTTGTATTGAAGGAAGAATTCGCAACCGATAATGAAGAAAAGAATAATTCCTGTAATAATGTCTGAAATTGCGCTTGGGATTCTAAAATCTGTTGAAACCTGTTGTGCGCCCTTATCAAGAAAAACAATAAGGAATGTTGTAACAATCATAATAAATGGATTGAATTTAGCGAGCCATGATACCATAATTGCAGTAAATCCACGACCGCCGGCAGTTGTTGTGCTGATTGTGTGGTTTGTGCCACCAACAAGCAATAAGCCTGCAATACCGCAGATAGCACCTGATACAACAAGTGTTCTCATAATAACTTTCTTTACATTGATACCAATGTATTTTGCAGTGTTTTCACTTTCGCCAACAACAGAGATTTCATAACCCTGTTTGCTATATTTAAGATAAATATAAACAACTACTGTAAGAGCGACAACAATAATAATATTCAAAAGATATGGCAAATTACCGATAACGGGTAATCCATATTCAGGCATTGGTGAGAGAACGCCTGAGCCACTCTTGACAAATCTCTTAAGAAAATATGCAACAAGCTGAATCGCAACATAGTTCATCATAAGAGTGAAAAGAGTTTCATTTGTATTCCAGATAGCTTTTGCAATTGCCGGAAGCAATGCCCAAATAATGCCAGCAAGAATACTTGCACCAATCATAACAAGTAAGAGCAATGGGGTTGACATTTTACCACCAAGGAACATCATTACCATAACGGTTGCAAGACCACCAACAAGTACTTGACCTTCAGCACCGCAGTTCCAGAATTTCATTTTGAAAGCAGGTGTAACAGCCAAAGATATGCAAAGGAGAATTGCGATTTCCTGTGCTAAATTCCAAATTCTTGTGACTGAACCAAAAGCACCTGAAATCATTGAACCATAAACTTCTAAAGGATTTTTTTGCGTAAGAAGTGTAATAACAACGGCTGACAAAAGAAGTGCAAGAATAATAGCTATTGCACGAACTCCAAGTCCGCAATACCAAGGTAATGGAGCTCTTTTAGCTATATGAAAAAGGGGAGTTTTTGCAGTTTTTTCAGTTTTGCTCATCATTTTACCTCCTTTTGTTCATCTTCTTCAACAGAAGTAGATTTTGTCATTAAAAGACCAATTTCTTCTTTCTTTGCGCTTCTGCCATCAACAACACCAGTTATTTTACCAGAGTTAATAACAAGAATTCTGTCACAAAGTTCAACAAGCACGTCAAGGTCTTCACCAACAAAGATTACGGCAACGCCACTTTCTTTTTGTTTGTTAAGAAGATTATAAATCATATATGAAGAGTTAATGTCAAGGCCACGAACAGGGTATGCTGCCATCAAAACGGATGGTGTTGATGCTATTTCACGACCAACAAGAACTTTTTGAACATTACCACCTGAAAGTTGTCTGACAGGTGTTGTAGCACTTGGTGTAACAACTTCAAGTTCTTCAATGATTCTGTTTGCAAGAGATTTTGGCTCGCTTCTTTCAAGAAAGGCAGTTTTGCCTTTACGATAACTACGCAGCATCATGTTGTCAATGATGTCCATATTACCAACAAGGCCCATACCAAGTCTGTCTTCAGGAACAAATGAAAGACGAACACCAAGATTTCTGATTTCAACAGGGGACTTATCACGAAGATTTTCTTGCTTGTCATTTTCAGGGTTTATATAAGTGATTTCGCCACTTTCAAGATGATGAAGACCTGCGATTGACTCTAAAAGTTCACGCTGGCCTGAACCTGCAATACCTGCAATGCCGAGAATTTCACCTGACTTTGCAGTAAATGAAACATTATCAAGAATTTTAATTCCGTCGTCGTTAACGCTATTGAGTCTTGAAACAATGAGGCGTGGAACAGAATTTTCAGGTTCACTTCTACGAATATTAAGGTCAACTTTCTTGCCAATCATCATTTCAGTGAGCTCACTTTCACTTGTTTCAGCAGTATTTACTGTACCGATATGTTCACCCTTACGAAGAACAGCAACTCTGTCAGAAATTGAAAGAACTTCATGCATCTTATGTGTGATAATGATGATTGATTTGCCGTCATCACGCATGCGGCGAAGAACATCGAATAGTTTTTCAGTCTCTTGTGGTGTAAGAACTGCAGTTGGTTCGTCAAGAATAAGAATATCTGCACCACGATAAAGAACTTTGAGAATTTCAACAGTCTGCTTTTCTGAAACTGACATATCGTGAACTTTCTTTTCTGGATTCATAATGAAACCATAACGATTTGTAATTTCAGCAACCTTTTCATTGATTTTCTTCATGTTAAATTTGTTGCCATCTTTAATGCCCAATGCTATGTTTTCACCAGCAGAGAATACATCAACTAACTTAAAGTGCTGATGAATCATACCAATTTTGTGAGTAAAAGCATCTTTTGGTGAACGGATAACAGCTTCTTTGCCATTAACATATATCTGACCTTCATCAGGGAAATATATACCGGCTAGCATATTCATAAGTGTGGTTTTACCGCTACCGTTTTCACCGAGAATTGCAAGAATTTCGCCTTCAAATACAGCAAGGTCACAATTTTTATTTGCAACAACAGTGCCAAAGGTTTTGGTAATGTTTTTACATTCTAAAGCAATATTTTTATTCAAATTATTGCACCTCCAAAAGTTTTAGACTTCTTGGTTTAAGAAGGAATACAAAGGATTTATATACCTGCTTAAACCAAGAAATAGGCGGAGCGAGAACTCCGCCTACCTCGGGTTTATAATTGATTAGAACTTTTCATTGAGAAGTGTAATGCCGTCAATTCTTACATCAAAGTAAGGAGCTGAACGGTAAACTGATTCGTTGAAGTAGCCATCTTTAACTGCTTCTGTATCAGCAACATAGTCACCCATATCGTCAACGTCAGCTACGTATGAGTCAAGAGCTTTACCGTCTTTTGTGATAAAGCCTTCTTTAGCTGTGTCGAATACTTTAAGTGAGCCATCTTTCAATGCTGCAACTGTATCCTGAAGTTTTTTAAGAGTTCCTTCAGCACAAACATCCTGGTTGATACCAGTGAGAACTACTGAACCTTCAGCAATACCACCGCACCAGTCAGCGTCAATAGCTTTATCAGTATTTACGCACTTGATGATGTAGTTGAAGTAAGGAGCCCAGTCGATTCTTGAAGAAACCATAAATGTTTCTGGACATGATTCATAAGTGCTGCCGTTGTATGAAACGTTTGGAACACCAGCTGCTTCACAAGCACCAGGAGCACCCATTGAGTCAGCGTGCTGGCTAATAAGAACGCACTTGTTAGCGATAAGAGCTTCTGCTGCATTCTTTTCAGCAGTTGCATCATACCAAGAACCTGTGAATTGAACTTCCATTGTAACTGTTGGGCAAATTGATTTTGCACCAAGATAGAATGATGTATAACCTGAAATAACTTCAGCGTATGTGAAAGCACCAACATAACCCATCTTAGCCTGGTCAGCTGTAATTTTGCCATCAGCAATCATTTCATTAAGTTTGAGACCTGCTGCTACACCAGCAAGGTAACGACCTTGATAGATTGATGCGAAAGCATTGTGGTAGTTAGCAAGCTTTTCTGTGTGAGCCTTTGTACCTGTAGCGTGGCAGAATTCAACTTCTGGGAATTCTTTTGCAGCCTTAATCATAAATGATTCGTGACCGAATGAGTTTGCGAAGATAATATCGCAACCCTGTTCAACAAGGTCTTTTGCTGCAACATAGCATTCGTCGCCTTCTGGAACATTTGTCTTAATAACATACTGTGTTTCTTTAAGACCTAATGCTTTAATTGCTTCTTCAGCTGCACTGATGAAGTTAAGGTCATAAGTTGACTTTTCATCATGGAGGCAGATGAAACCGATTTTGAAATCGTCTTTGATTTCATAATCTTTTGTAATTGTTGCAGAAGGAAGTGGTGAGTCGCTCATGCCGAGTAATTTGTCGTCATTGTCACCGTTGCCACCGCATGCTGCGAAAGCAAAAGTAATCATAAGAACTGCCATTACAACAGCAAGAACTTTTTTGAGATTTTTCATAATTCTTTTTCTCTCCTTTTTTCTTTTCGTAATATTTAACAGCTTGTTGCTGTAATTACCTTGTTCCAAATGTAATTTCGCCAGTTATGTCATCCATAGCATCGATTATAGCCATAGATTCAACCTTGATACCTTGTGCTCTTAATTTGTCGCCGCCACCTTGATATCCTTTTTCAATAGCAATGCCACAACCTGCAAGACGAGCACCTGATTGATTAACAATATCGATAAGACCGAGTAATGCATTACCTTTTGCAAGAAAGTCATCAACAATTAAAACATTATCATTTTTGTTTAAAAAAGATTTTGAAACAATTATGTCATAGGTGCATTGATGTGTAAAAGATTCAACTTGACTTGTATAAACATCACCTTTGATATTTATAGTCTTTGTTTTCTTCGCAAAAAGAAGGGGACAACCAAATTGTTGAGCAACCATACACCCAACACCTATTCCAGAAGCTTCGATTGTAAGCACTTTTGTAATGTTTTCGTCTACAAAAAGTTTCTTTAGTTCAACACCTATTTGTGACAGTAATTCAACATCAATTTGATGATTAAGAAAACTGTCAACTTTTAAAACATTTCCTGCAAAAACTTTGCCATCTTTAATAATTCTTTCTTCCAAAATTTTCATTCTTTTACCCTCATCGTCAATATATAAGTAATTATACTTCAAAACGAAAAAAAAAACAATATTTTTTATCTGTCTTTTCGTGGAATTTTTTATGGATAATTTGGTAAAAATATATAAAAAGTTAATGTTTGTTTTTTGGACAGGCATTAAACAGGAGGTAAAGTATGAAAAAGATATTAGCTATTTTAATTGCAATTTGCGTTTTTTCAACCTTTTTTACTGCTTGTAAAAGTAATGAGGATGATAATCCACAAGGACAAACAGGAACAAATGCGGCAGTGGTAAGGTTTTTGAATTTTAAACCTGAAGTTGCTTCAGTTTATGATGAAATTGCAAAAGCATACAAGAATGAAACAGGAAAAACTCTTGTTGTTGAAACTGCTGCTAGTGGTAATTATGAACAAACACTTGCTGCAAAAATGGGTACTAGCGAAGCACCAACTCTTTTTCAGATAAACGGTCCAAAAGGCTATATTAACTGGAAAGATTATTGTGCTGACTTGTCAGAAACTGAACTTTATAAACATTTGACTGATAAGTCACTTGCTGTGACAGTCGGCGGTGGTGTATATGGAATTCCTTATGTAGTTGAAGGCTATGGAATTATCTATAACAAAGAGATTACAGACAGATATTTTGCGTTTAGTGACAAAGCAACCCAATATAAATCAATGGATGAAATAAAAAGTTTTGATGCGTTGAAAGCAGTAGTTGAAGACATGCAAAAAAATGCATCAAAGTTGGGTATAAAAGGGGTATTTGCCTCAACATCATTAAAAACTGGTGAAGATTGGCGTTGGCAAACACATCTTGCAAACGTTCCTTTATATTATGAATTTGTAAAAAACGAAGTTGATTTATCAAGTGATGCAACAAAAACAGTAAAATTTGAGTTTTCTGATAATTTTAAGAATATTTTCGATTTATATATAAATAATTCTGTTAGTGACAAAAAAGTTTTAGGTTCAAAAATTGTTGACGAATCTATGGCTGAATTTGCACTTGGACAATGCGCAATGGTGCAAAATGGTAACTGGGCATGGTCACAAATAAGTCAGGTGAGCGGTAATAAAGTAAAAGCAGAAAATATCAAATATTTACCAATTTATATGGGAGCCCTGGGTGAAGAAAATCAGGGACTGTGCATTGGCACAGAAAATTTCTTTGCAATAAATTCAAAAGCAACAAAAGATGAGCAAAAAGCAACAGATGATTTCATTTATTGGTTATTCTCAAGCACAACAGGTAAAAATTTTGTTATTAATGAGTTGAAATTAATAGCACCTTTCGATACTTTTAATGAAGATGAAAAACCAAATGACCCACTGGCGCAAGAAGTTATAAATTGGATGAACAAGGCAGATGTAACAACAATTCCATGGAATTTTACAGTTTTTCCAAGCCAAACGTTTAAAAGTGACTTTGGTGCAGCGCTTCTTCAGTACGCTCAAGGTACAAAAGAATGGGACGATGTGAAAAAACTCTTTGTTGACCGATGGAAAAGTGAGAGCAAGTAATAAAAATTTAAAATCGCCCCGCTGAAAAATGCAGGGCGATTCTTTCGCAAGGATTGATTATAATGGAGAAAAATATCAAAAAATATTTCCCGATTTTTTTATTTCCAACTTTAATTTCATTCGTATTAGTGTTCTTGATTCCTTTTGTTATGGGAATTTATTTGTCATTTACTCAATTTACGACGGTTGAGAATGCTACATGGGTTGGAATTGATAATTATATCAAAGCATTTACCCAAGATGCTAACTTCTTAAACGCACTGTGGTTTACAATAAAATTCACGGTTGTATCGGTCATAACAATAAATGTTTTAGCATTTTGTTTAGCATTAATTTTGACCAAAGCAATTAAAGGAACATCTTTTTTCAGGACGGTATTTTTTATGCCGAACTTAATCGGTGGCATTGTCTTGGGATATATTTGGAATTTGTTAATTAACTCGGTGTTGGGAATATTTGGGTATGATATCACTTATGATGCTAAATTTGGTTTTTGGGGTTTAGTGTTTCTTATGAACTGGCAATTGATTGGTTATATGATGGTTATTTATATTGCAGGTATTCAAAATATACCCAAAGAACTTAACGAAGCGGCGAAAATTGATGGCGCATCGTCGTTTAATATATTAAAAAATGTAACAATTCCAATGGTTATGCCGTCTGTAACAATATGTCTTTTTTTAACGCTTACAAATTCGTTTAAACTTTTTGACCAGAATTTAGCATTGACAGGTGGAGCACCTGCCAGAGAAACATCAATGCTAGCACTTGATATTTTTAATACATTCTACGGTAGAATCGGTTGGCAAGGTGTTGGACAAGCCAAAGCAGTAGTTTTCTTTTTGATAGTTGCAATAATTGCGTTTGTTCAGTTGAAAATTACGGCAAGAAAAGAGGTTGAGCAATGATAAAAAATAAGAAATCAAACGCATTTGCGTTTGCTGTTTTATTGTTATTATCAGTTGTTTTTCTTTTTCCGATTTATCTTGTTGTGATGAACTCTTTTAAATCGAGATTTAATATTATCAGCGAACCTTTTGTACTTCCCAATAGTGAAACTTTTGTAGGTTTAGAAAACTATATTTCAGGAATTCAGACATCAGGAATATTGGAAGCGTTTTTAAGAACACTTTTTATTACTGTTGGTTCAGTTATAGCAATTGTAATTTTCACATCAATGACAGCATGGTATATAACAAGAGTAAAAAATAAATATACAAAAGGGATTTACTATTTGTTTTTATTCAGTATGATTGTTCCTTTCCAAATGGTAATGTTCACAATGACAGCAGTCTGTATAAAACTTGGTCTTAATAACATATTTGGAATAATACCTGTATATCTTGGCTTCGGCTCGGGTTTATCAGTGTTTATGTTTAGTGGTTTTATTAAAGGGTTACCTCGTGAAATTGAAGAAGCAGCAATGATTGATGGTTGCAGTCCTTTAAAGACATTTTTTATGGTAGTATTTCCTATATTAAAGCCAACTGCAATAACTGTTGCAATCTTAAACGCTATGTGGATTTGGAACGATTTTTTGCTTCCATATTTACTTTTAGGAACAAAAAATAAAACCTTGTCCGTTGCAATTCAAATTACAATGCAAGGGGCTTATGGCTCAATAAACTGGGGTGGATTTATGGCGATGCTTGTACTTGCTATAATTCCAATTATTATATTCTATCTGTTCTGTCAAAAATACATTATTAAGGGTGTTATAGATGGAGCAGTAAAAGGTTAGGTAGAAATATGGCGTCTATATCACTTAAAAACATTAAAAAGACTTATGAAGATGGTGTAACAGTAATTGAGGATTTGAATCTTGAAATTCAAGATAAAGAATTTGTTATTTTGGTTGGACCATCTGGCTGTGGTAAATCAACAACACTCAGAATGATTGCAGGGCTTGAAGAAATTTCAGACGGTGAGCTTTATATAGGCAATAAACTTGTCAATAATGTTTCACCAAAAGACCGTGATATTGCAATGGTATTTCAAAGTTATGCCCTTTATCCACACATGAGCGTATATAAAAATATGGCATTTGGTTTAAAAAACAGAAGAGTTCCAAAAGATGAAATTGATAAAAAAGTTCGTGCAGCAGCCAAAGCTCTTGAAATTGAACAGTATCTTAACAGAAAACCAAGAGCATTGTCAGGTGGACAACGGCAGAGAGTAGCTCTTGGACGAGCTATGGTTAGAGAACCATCTGTATTTTTGTTGGATGAACCATTATCAAATCTTGATGCAAAACTGCGAACAGAAATGCGTAGCAGAATAACCATGCTTCACAAAGAGCTTCAAACAACATTTGTTTATGTTACTCATGACCAGACAGAAGCTATGACAATGGGTGACAGAATCGTTGTTATGAAAGATGGCATTATAATGCAGAATGATACACCACAGATGCTTTATAATCATCCACAGAATATGTTTGTTGCAGGGTTTATCGGTTCACCGCAAATGAATTTCATAAACTGCAAAATTTTAAGAAAAAATAATGAATTCTATGCTTGCTTTAATAGTTATGAATTAAAACTTCCAAATCGAATGGGTGAGAGTTTATCACTGTATAATGACAAAGAAGTTGTTTTGGGAATAAGGCCAGAAGACATTCATACAGAAAAAATTTATTTTAGCAAAGACGAAAACAATGTTATTGAGTTATATGTGGATATTGCAGAAATGACTGGTTCGGATTATTATCTGTATGGCTCGATAGGCGTTGAAAAAATAATCGCAAATGTTTCTGCTAATTCTCAAATAAAAAGTGATGCTAATTGTCAACTTGCCATCGATACTGAAAAAATTCATATATTCGATAAAATCAGCGAAAAACTTATATGTGATTGACATTTTAGAAGAAAAATAATATATTTTTATATAGTTTATTTTTTAGGTAAGTGATTTTATGAGAACAAGTGGAGTTTTAATGCACATTTCGTCTTTACCCAGCAACACAGGTATAGGCACATTAGGTGTTGAAGCATATAAATTTGTAGATTTCTTGAAACGGAGTGGGCAAGTCTATTGGCAGGTTTTACCTTTGTGCCCCACTAGTTATGGCGACTCACCATATCAGTCTTTTTCAACATTTGCGGGCAACCCATATTTTATTGATTTTGATTTACTTTGTGAAGATGGACTTCTTAAAAGAAGTGATTATTCAAAAATCAATTGGGGTGACAATGAAGAAAAAGTTGACTTCACCAAAATCTATAAAAACAGATTTAAGGTGCTTAAAAAAGCCTATGATAATTTTGATTTATCAAATAATAACTTTGTTAAGTTCTGCAATAATAATGACTATTGGCTTGATGATTTTGCTTTGTATATGGCACTTAAAAATTCTTTTAACGGCAAGTCATGGAATGAATGGGATATTGATATAAAGGTTAGAAAGCCAATTTCTATTGAAAAAGCGATTGCTGAGAATAAAGACGAAATCAATTTTCAAAAATTTATTCAGTATTTATTCTTTAAACAATGGTCAAATCTCAAAAAATATGCTAATGAAAATGGCATCTTGATTATTGGCGATATTCCAATTTATGTTGCTGGGGATAGTGCAGATGTTTGGGCAAATCCAAAGAATTTCTTGCTTGATGAAGATTGCAACCCAATTGAAGTTGCGGGTTGTCCACCAGATGCTTTTACGGCGGACGGCCAGTTGTGGGGTAATCCACTTTATGATTGGTCTTATATGAAAAAAGATAATTACTCTTGGTGGAAGAAACGAATCAAACATCAATATTCATTGTGTGATGTCATTCGTATCGACCATTTTAGGGGCTTTGAGTCTTATTATTGTATTCCTGCAGGTGCAAAAACAGCAAAAATAGGTGAGTGGCGAAAGGGTCCTGGTATTGATTTCTTCCGTGAAATTGAAAACGACCTTGGCAAAATTAATATTATTGCTGAAGATTTAGGTTTTTTGACTCCTGCAGTTAAAAGAATGCTTAAACAAAGCAAATATCCGGGTATGAAAGTGCTTCAATTTGCATTTGATACAGATGAAGAAAATGATTATTTACTTCATAATTTTACAAAAAATTCAGTTGCCTATGTCGGAACTCACGATAACGATACTATAATGGGATATATGACCAAAACTGCATCTCGAAAAACGCGTAAACGAGCTAAAGAGTATTTGCGTCTTACTCGTAAAGACGGATATAATTGGGGTATGATGAAAGCTGTTTGGTCGAGTAATTCTGATACAGCAATCGTTACAATGCAAGACCTTTTAGGGCTCGGTAACGAAGCAAGAATGAATTATCCGTCAACTGTTAATAACAATTGGCAATGGCGAGCAAAACCCGATTATTTAAGTGATGAACTGGCAGAGAAGATTAAGTATTATACAGCACTTTATCAGCGTATGCCAAAGGTGAAAAGAGGAAAAACTAATGTCAAAAATAGTAAATGATGCAATATCACTTGCTAAGAATAAATATCTTAAATCATTGAACGAATTAACTGCAAATGAACTTCACGATGTAATTTCAACAGCAGTTATGAGTGAAGTTGCAGATAATTGGATGAATAGCAAAAACAAGAGAATTCGTGAAAGAACAGCGTTTTACTTTTCTGCTGAATTCCTTGTTGGCCGTGCAATTTATAATAATCTTGTTTCATTAAAATTATATGATGAAATTGAAACAGAACTAAATAAATATAATACATCTTTAAATATTCTTGAAGATGTTGAAGATGCGGCTCTCGGTAACGGCGGTTTAGGACGCCTTGCTGCTTGCTTTTTAGAGAGTGCAGCAACTCATAATATTGCGCTTGATGGCTATGGTATCCGTTATAAATATGGTCTTTTCAAACAAGATATTCAAGATGGTTTTCAGGTTGAATATGCTGACGACTGGACTCGTTTTGGTGACCCTTGGTCAATCCGTAATGATAACGATTCAGTTGAAGTATCATTTAAAGATATGACCGTTAAAGCAGTGCCTTATGATATGCCAATTATCGGTTACGGTACTGATAATGTCGGTAATTTAAGATTATGGCAAGCAGAGTCACTTGTTCCTTTTGATTTTGACTTGTTTAATCGACAAAAGTACGACAAATCAGTTGCATTGAAAAACAGAGCAGAAGACATTTCTCGTGTACTCTATCCAAACGATGACACTTATGAAGGCAAGAAATTGCGTCTTAAACAACAATATTTCTTTTCAAGTGCGTCTTTACAGGATATCATAAGAAAATACAAAAATATTCACGGTGTAGATTTCAGTAAATTTGCAGATTTTGTAACAGTACAACTTAACGACACACATCCTGTAATATCAATTCCTGAACTTATCAGACTTTTAACTGAAAATGAAAATGTAGATTTTGATTTTGCGGTTGAAATCACAAAAAATGTATTTAACTATACAAACCACACAATAATGCAAGAAGCATTAGAAAAATGGGATGTAAAGATTATTAAAGATACAATTCCACAAGTTTTAAACATTATTAAAAAGCTTGATAAAATGTTAAAGAAAGAGCTTAAAAAGGCTAAAATTGACAAAGAAAAAGCTGAAAAAATGCAGATTATTCAAGATAAGCGAGTTCACATGGCTTATCTTGCGATTTTCTGTTCAAAATATGTAAATGGTGTGGCTCGAATTCATACAGATATTCTCAAAACCGATGTTTTAAAAGATTGGTATGAGTTGTATCCCGGAAAATTCCAAAACAAGACTAACGGTATCACTCAAAGAAGATGGTTATTGCTTTGCAATCGTGAATTGTCATCACTTGTAACAGAACTTTTAGGTAGTGACGAATGGGTAACTGACCTTGATAAACTTAAAGAACTTGAAAAATATGCAGATGACGAAAATGTGCTCAACCGTTTTATTGCCATAAAAGAAACTAAAAAGCAACAACTTGCTGATTTTATAAAAGTTCACGATGGTGTAACAGTCGATGCTAACACTATTTTCGATATTCAAATTAAGCGTCTTCACGAGTATAAGCGTCAACTTCTCAATGCACTTGCAATTCTTGAACTTTATTTTGAAATTAAAGAAGGCACACTTAAAGATTTTGTTCCAACAACATTTATTTTTGGTGCAAAATCTGCACCGGGTTATGCAAGAGCAAAGGGTATAATTAAGCTTATTAACGAAATTGCAAAACTTATCGAAAAAGATAAAGAAGTTTCAAAATATATCAAAGTTATTTTCGTTAAGAATTATAATGTTTCTTATGCTGAAAAACTTGTTGCAGCAGCTGATGTTAGTGAACAGATTTCAACAGCAGGTACAGAGGCAAGTGGTACTGGTAATATGAAACTTATGCTTAACGGTGCAGTAACCCTTGGAACTTATGATGGTGCAAATATTGAAATCGTTGAAGAAGCAGGGGAAGAGAATAACTATATTTTCGGTGCTCGTGTTGAGGATATTGAAAGAGTAAAAGATTATTATTCTTCAAAAAATCTTTATGATAATGACGAGAAAATCAAGCGTGTACTTGATTCTCTTGTTGATGGCACTTTAAAAGACGGAAGAACAAAGATTTTCAAAGAGCTTTATGATTCAATTCTCAAAGGTGCATCTTGGCATGAGCCTGACCATTATTATTTATTACTTGATTTCAACGATTATGTTGAAACAAAGAAAAAAGTCAATGCTGATTATAAAAACAAAAAAATTTTTTATAAGAAATGTTGGCTTAATATGTGCAATGCAGGTAAATTCTCGTCAGACAGAACAATTAAAGAGTATGCAGAAGAAATTTGGCACTTATAAAGAATAAAAGGACTCAAACGAGTCCTTTTTTCTTGCATATTTTATTATTTCAATATATAATAAATTGATTTTTAATTATAGGTGGTGTTTATATGGATTTTGACTGTGGTTTTACAAAAGAAAATCATTGGTTTCGTTATCGTGCTGCGGCAATTATTGTTGAAGATAATTGCGTATTGTTTGCTGGTAATGAAACAGCCGATTATTTATATTCAATCGGTGGTGCAATTCATATGAACGAATCATCTGAAGATGCTGTGAAAAGAGAAGTGTTTGAAGAAACCGGTGTTAATTATGAAATTGACAGATTAGCAGTAATTCATGAAAATTTCTTTTATGGCGACGCTGGAACATATCCTGATAGACTTTGTCATGAAGTAGCACTTTACTATTTAATGAAACCAAAAGGTTCAAAAGAATTATATAGTGATAGTTATACAAGCGGTGGCTATAAAGAAACTGTACATTGGATTCCAATTGAAGATTTGGATAAATATGTAGCATATCCAACTTTTATGAAAGAATATTTAAAAACTATGCCGAAAGAAATAGTGCACGTTGTGTCGAATGAGAGAGAATAATTTTGGATAAGAAAATATTAGAAAAGTATTTAGACCAAAAATTAAATATCACAATTTTCGATGAACTTGATTCAACAAATAATTATTTAAAGAAATTGGGTTCACAAGGCGAAAAAGAAAATCAACTCGTTATATCTTTAAGCCAGACAGGTGGCAGAGGCAGAATGGGTCGTTCTTTTTATTCTCCAAATGGCACGGGAATTTACTTTTCCTTACTTGTATTTCCGAAATTTTCTGCCGAAAAATCACTTTTCTTGACAGTTATGGCTGCAGTTTCTGTTGCTGAAACTGTTATGAAATACAACAAAAATGATGTTAAAATCAAGTGGGTTAATGACATTTATATTGACGGTAAAAAAGTCTGTGGAATACTCACCGAAGGAGCAGTAAATAGTAATAAAAAACTCGATTACGCTGTCGTTGGTGTCGGCATAAATGTAGTTGCACCTAAAAATGGTTTTCCTGATTATATAAAAGATATTGCAACAGCAATTTTCCCGGGAAATACAGGAGAATATATCAAAGAAAAAATTGTTGCAGATGTTGTTAACAGATTTTTCAGTATGTATAACGGTGATGATAGAGATTTTATCAAGAGATATAAAGAATACTCATATTTGACAGGTAAGGAAATCAATATAATTTCAGGTGATAAAACAAGACCGGCAACTGTTATTGATATTACTGATGATTGCCATTTGCTTGTGAGAAACGAAAATGGCGAAATTGAAGAGATTTCGTCGGGTGATGTTAGTGTGAGGCTCGTATGAAAAGAAGAAATTTAATTGTAACATTAACATTGTCTGCATTATTCTGCACCTTGATTTGCATAGGCTCATTTATACGAATTCCAATGCCTAATATGATGCCTATGACCTTGCAAACATTATTTGTTTTGCTTACAGCACTTGTTTTGCCTTTAAAGGCGTCGATTCTTGCAACAATAACATATATGACACTCGGACTTATCGGATTACCAATCTTTTCAGGCGGTGGGGGATTAGGATATATTTTAATGCCTAATTTTGGCTTTATAATCGGTTTTGTTGTGGCAACAACAATAATTAGTGTAATCACAGAAAAGCTTAAATATAGCAAATTATGGCAATATATTGTCAGTTCTTTATTCGGTATTGCAGTAATCTACATAATCGGCATTGTTTATTTTGCATTCATCACAAATGTATATAATAACAACGATTATTCTTGGATTTGGTTTATTCAGACAGTTTTCCTGCCATTTTTACCCAAAGAAATAATCTGCATTATTTTAGCATCATTATCAGCATACAAAATAAAACCATATATAACAAAAATCCCACAGTAATGTGGGATTTATTTTTATCTTATTGTTTTGTAAATCAATGGTTTCATTTCTGGCTTTTCAGCACCGATTATAAATGAAGTGTTGAAAAGCTTTTCTGCATTTTTAAGTCTTTCGTCATTTTCTGCATAAAGAATTGCGATTGTATCACCAACAGAAACTTTGTCACGAGTCTTTTTATAAAGCACAATTCCTGCACCGTAGTCGATAGTGTCTGTTTTCTTTTCTCGACCGGCACCGAGTAAAACAGCGCTTTCACCCACAATTCGTGAGTCAATACTTTCAATATATCCGTCTTTATTTGCCTTGATTTCAAGTGATTTTTCTGAGACGGGTGCAATGCATATTTCTTCATTTCCACTTTGTGCAGATGCAAATTCTATAAACTTTTTATAAGCTGAACCATCAATTATTGTCTGTTCAGCTTTTTTGTATGCATCTTCGTAAGGACAATCATAAGAAATGCTTAAAATTGTTGCAGAAAGTACCAAACACAACTCTCTTAACTGTTTGTCACCCTTGTTGTTAAGAATATCAATAACTTCGTTAATTTCAAGGGCATTACCAACATTTGAACCAAGTGGAATATCCATATTTGTTATAACTGCAGCCATGTTACGACCGCACTTTTTACCGATTTTAACCATCATTTCAGCAAGTTCTGTTGCACTTTCTTCGTCTTTCATAAATGCACCACTACCGCATTTAACATCAAGAACAATGTTTTTAGCACCTGATGCAATTTTTTTACTCATAATGCTTGATGCAATAAGTGAAACATTGTCAACAGTAGCAGTAACATCTCTTAATGCATAAATCTTTTTATCGGCTGGAGCCAAATTTCCTGTCTGACCGATAATTGATATACCAATTTCATTTACTTGCTTAAAGAAATCTTCAGTTTCTAAAGAAACATTAAATCCTTCAATACTTTCAAGCTTGTCGATTGTGCCACCAGTATGTCCAAGCCCGCGACCACTCATTTTAGCCATTTTAATGCCGAGTGAAGCACAAATCGGTGCAACTATAAGTGATGTTTTATCACCAACACCACCTGTGGAATGTTTGTCGGCAGTAATTCCGTCGATAGCAGATAAATCAAGCATATCACCGGAATGAGCCATACTTTCGGTAAGATTAACAGTTTCTTCTTCGTCCATTCCATTTATGAAAATTGCCATAAGAAGTGCCGATGCCTGATAATCTTCGATATTTTCTTTTGTATATTCCTGAACAAAAAAATCTATTTCTTCTTTTGTAAGTTTATGTCCGTCTCGCTTTTTTGCGATTATGTCGTAAATTCTCATATCAGTCACCTAATTTTGATTTGTCAAAGGAATAGGGGATAAGCTCACATAA
>JAZQWV010000007.1:0-5813 GCA_045632525.1 Candidatus Fimenecus sp. | reverse complement strand
CATATTCAAAATCCAATTCGGAATAGTTCTCACTAAAATGTTCTGTGTAGTCTAGTGGTGTGCATTCGTATTCGGTTAAAGTGTTCCATACTTGTTCATATGTGGCAGGAACTTTATCATCACCAACATTAACCATTAATATAAACAAACCAAACAATCCTAGAATTGTGAGAATAAGAAAAATTATTCCTCTAACGGTTACTTTTTCATCTAATCTTGCTTTAGCCATTTATTTCACCTCATTAGAAGAAACATAGTGGACGGTTAATTTGTGCTCGCCCCAATCTAACCTCTATCTTAATATAGCAAACTAATTTTTGTCTGTCAATAATTAACTTATTTATAAACACAATCTAATGTTTAAAAAAAGCCGATACGGGTGTATCGGCTTTTGAGGGTTAAGTTGATTTTTTTATTCCAAAGACCATTCTTAAAATTCCACTAATCAGCTTTGGGCTTTTTACTAAAACAACTTTCATATAACTCTCCCCTAATTTTTACAGAGAAAAGCACCGCAGACTACCAACAATATTGCTAATAATACCACAATGAATTTATCAGGAAAAACAAAGGTCGCCATCAAACCAACACCAAGGGCAATAAAAATCATGCCCTTTAAATTTGACCCGCGTCTTCCCATAAAAAATCCCCCTGTAAATGTATTTCATTACATTATACGTGGGGTTTTTTATTTGGTTACACAATTGTTTCAATAATAATCAATGTTCCATCTTCGACTGAAATTTCACCGAAATCTTCTAATATATCGTTGCTTGTACCCAAAGCACCATCAAATGGGTCTAATGTAAAATTCTGCAATGAATAATGAAAACCTTTTTCAGTAACGCCTGCTGATTGACTACCATAAGCAAAAACTGAAATCTGTTGATTATCTTTCCTTTCAATTTTTATTGATGAATTTGTAATAGCCTTAAAAATATGCTTATCATCAATTATTTCAAATGAGATATTTTGTTTTGATGCCTTTGACATCAATGATATATTTGCAAAAGTGTGCTCAAAACGTCCGCCTGTGCCACCAAAAAGCACAAAAGAAGTAAAACCACGCTTTAGACCCTCATTAAAGGCTGCTACTGTGTCTGTAACATCTTTTTCAACGGGAAGTGTAATCTTTTCCACATTTTCAGGAACGGCTTTTATAGAGTCAAAATCGCCAATTAAAAGTTCAGGTGTAAAACCCGCACTAATGGCATAATCATAACCACTATCCGCACAAATAATATAATCAGAGTCAGTATCAATATTCTTTTTTAATATATCAGCAGAACACTCGCCACCACCGATTATAACACAGCGTGTTTTTAAAGTTCCCATTCCTTGATTTCCTTTGCTTGATTATATAAAGACACATAATTATCGTGTCTTATACGACTGATTTCACCATTTTCAACTGCTTCACAAATTTTGCAACCTTTATCATTAACATGAGCACAAGATGTGAATTTGCACTCGCCCAAATATTCTCTGAATTCTCTAAAACAGTAAGGTAAATCATCTTTTTTAATTATTTCAGTTTTATCAAATTCAAAAGAAGAAAATCCAGGGGTATCAATAACATAACCACCGCACACATTAAAGAGTTGAGCTTCACGGGTTGTGTGTCTTCCCCTACCAAGTTTATTACTGATTTTTCCAGTTACTAAATTAAGACTTGAATCCAACTTATTAAGCAATGTTGATTTACCAACACCTGAATTACCCGTAAAAGCAGTAATCTTATCTTTCATAAGTGACTTGATTTTTTCTAAATCACCATCATTAGCAGTATTTAAAACTGTAATGCCACTTTTAGAATACACATCAACAATTTCACTCGCTGATGCCAAATCAGTTTTAGAAATTATGATTATTGGTTCAATATTCTTATATTCTGCAGTTGCAATAAGTTTATCTATAACTAAAAAATTTGGTTTTGGTTCAACAGTAGCAACCACAATAAAGAGATTATCAATATTAGCAACAGGTGGCCTAAAAAGGCTGTTTCTACGCTCACATATTTTATCAATAGTGTTTTCTGCTTGCTCGTTTATTGTAATTTCAACTATATCACCAACAAGAGGGGTTATTCTTTCTTTTCTGAAAACTCCCCTCGCTTTACATTCATAAGTCGCATTGGCGACTTCAACATAATAGAAGCCGCCAATACCTTTTGTTATTATTCCTTTAACACTCATATTAATCTGCTGCACCGGTTATTCCAAGACTAACTGTCAAAACAATTTCCTGACTGACAGGATATTTGGTTGTTCCATCACCTGTTGGTGTTTGTGAAATAACTGTACCAGCTGGCGTTGCATCTTCAACTTCAACAATTTTAATGTTTTTGAAACCTGCTGCATTAAGTTTGGAGATTGCAGAGTCTTTTGTTTCACCAATAACACTTGTCAATAATTCGTTACTATCATTATTTTTGACATCTGAAATAACACCAGGAACTTTTGTAAAGTCAATTTTACCTTCTTGAATAACCATATCATCAATAATCACGCGATATGTGTTTTCAGCACCTTTTCCGTTTATGGTGTATTTCTTTTCAGCACCATCAAGATATAATTCACCTGATGTGTAATACAACTCACTGTTAAGATAAATCTTCAAAGTACCTGTCTTTTGTGTTGATGGTAATGTTACTTTAATTTCAACAGAAGATTCACTTGGAATACCATTACTGATAGTAAAATCAATCTTTGTGCCAATTGGAACTTCAGTATCTTTAGCAATACTTTGAGTAACAACCATATCCTTTTCAAGAGCACTGTCAACTTCTGTTACTATACCAATTTCAAGGTCAGCAGCCTTCAAAAGTTGTTCAGCAACTTCTTTACTGCAACCTTCTAATTGAGGAACTTTAACAGTTTCTTGTTTATCAGTTGCAACATAAATTGTTACTTGACCGCCTACTTTAACAAAACTACCTACCTGTGGGTCAGTTCTGATAACTACTCCAGGTGTTTGTGTTTCAGAGAACTCTGGAATGACTGTTGCCATTACTCCACGTGAAATAAGATAATTTTTAGCATCATTTTCTAACATTCCAATGATTGCTGAATCAATTTTCACTCCGTCTTTTTGTGCAATAGTCAAAGTAATTTTTGAACCTTTTTTGATTTTTTCACTTGCTCCAGGTTTTTGCTCTAAAACAGTTCCTTTTTCAAGTGTTGAAGTTTCATCATACTTAAATTCAAACTCAAAAGCAGAGTAATCAACATTATTCTCTATTTGAGTATAATAATTAAGGTTAACAAAATTTGGTACTTCAATTTTACGATTATTGATTATACCAAGTATACCTGCAATTACTAATACCAGAACAACGACGCCAGCGATTGCTCCTAACATGATAGCTGTTGTCTTGTTAATTGCTTTTCTTTCTTCTTCAACTGTTTCACTAGAATCTAACTGATTTCTAATCTGTGAAGAACCTGCTTTTACATATTTGGTTGGTTCTTGGTCAACAAAATATGAATAGTTAAATTTAATTGATGGATTTCTCTTAAATTCATTGATATCCATAAGCATTTCTGCAGATGAACGATATCTGTCATTAGGATTTTTCTGCATTGCTCTGATAGTAATCTGTTCAAGACCCAATGGCAAAGTTGGAACTATGTCGCGTGGTTTTTTAGGGTCTTGTTGAAGCTGCATTAATGCAACAGACACAGCATTATCTGACTGAAATGGCAAAGTACCTGTAAGCATTTCATACATTACTACACCAACAGAATAAATATCTGCTTTATCATCAGTCATTTCTCCACGTGCTTGTTCAGGACTGATATAATGAACTGAACCAATTGCGTTTTCAGAAGTTGTATTTGAATCCATTCTGCTGAATCTTGCAATACCAAAGTCAGTAACTTTAATTGTTCCATCCTGCAACAATATGATATTCTGTGGTTTAATATCTTGATGAACAATACCTTTGTCATGAGCGTGTTGAAGAGCAGCAAGAATTTGACCTGTAAAGTGTACTGCTTCCTTCCAGTTAATTACGCCTTGTTGTTCAATATATTCTTTCAATGTAATACCATCAACATATTCCATAACAATATATTGCAAACGGTCACCAAAGCTAACATTATAAACTCTTACAATGTTTGGGTGTGAAAGAACTGCAATAGCCTTTGATTCGTTTTTAAATCTTTTCTTAAATTCTTCGTTAGAAAGATATTCGTCTTTCAAAATCTTAATTGCTACAATTCTATCATCAATATTGTCATAGGCTTTATAAACAACAGCCATTCCACCTACACCAATTATTTCTCTAATTTCATATCTGCCATCAAGGCGTTTTCCACAGAAGTTATCCATAATTTTACTCCTTCCAACTTAATAAGAAAGTGTTACGACAGTAATGTTGTCGCCACCACTGTTTTTATTAGCACGATTAACAAGTTGCTCTGCATATTCATAATAGCTGTGTTCACTTGTTATTTCGCAAATTTCAGACTCAGTAACATAGTTAGTAAGACCATCAGTACAAATTAAAAGCACATCGTTGTCATCTAAAAACTCTTCGCAAAAGTCAATTCTTAATTCTTCGTCAACACCCAAGGCGCGAGTAATAATGTTCTTTCTTGGGTCATCTTTTGCTTCATCTTCTGTAAGACTACCATTATCAACCATCTCTTGAACAAAGGAATGGTCTTTTGTTAACTGTCTTAACTTTCCATTAGACAATATATAAGCTCTAGAATCACCTGCATGAGCAATGCATGCAACACCATCGACCAAAATTGCAGCAACAACTGTTGTTCCCATTCCTGCAAGCTCTGGATTTTCGCGACTTGCTTCAAAAACTGTGTAGTTAGCAGCAGTAATTGCCGAAATCAAAATGTTTCTTATTGAGTTTGATGTCATACCTTTGTGATATCCGGATGAAATTCGCTCTGAAATGAGTTTAACTGCAGTTGAACTCGCAATATTGCCTCCTGTTGCACCACCCATACCATCACAAACGACGGCCCATGCAACTGAACCTGGCAATTCACCAGCAGCATAAGAATCTTCGTTACAGATTCTTTTCAATCCAATATCAGTTTTTGCTACAATTCTCAAAAAGTCACCTACTTTTTCTTTGCTGAAGCTCTCAATTGACCACATGAAGCGTTTATATCGCTACCAAGGGTTCTTCTTACTGTTGCAGTAATTCCACGAGAAGCTAATATATCAATAAATTTTTTCTGTCTTTCAACAGTACTTTTAACATAATTTGTTTCTCTGACATTATTGACAGGGATTAAATTAACGTGACACAAAACGCCTTTCAGCTTATTCGCTAATTCAATTGCGCACACATCACTGTCGTTAACATCTTTTATCATCGCGTATTCAAACGAAATTCGACGATTTGTTGTTTTCGCATAATATCTACAAGCTTTTAAAAGCTCATCAATATCATATTTATGATTAATAGGCATTGAATTGTTTCTAATAGTGTTGTTTGGCGCGTGAAGTGAAACAGACAACGTCAAACCAAGCTTTTTATCTGCCAAATCATAAATTTTAGGAACAATTCCACAAGTTGAAAGTGAAATATGTCTCATACTCATATTCTGACCATTTTCGTCAGTTAAGAGCGAGAGCATTCTCATAACATTTTCATAATTATCAAGTGGTTCACCCGTGCCCATTAACACAAGATGATTGATTTTAATATTCAAATCATTCTGTGCTGTGAATATTTCTGAAAGCATTTCACCTGCGTCAAGGTTTCTAACAAAGCCACCAATTGCAGAAGCGCAAAACGTGCACCCCATTTTACAACCAACCTGTGTTGAAATGCATATAGA
>JAZQWV010000006.1:0-31208 GCA_045632525.1 Candidatus Fimenecus sp. | reverse complement strand
AGGAAGTCAATTCCTCCCCAAACGCCATCTAAATCTTCGCCTTGTACTCGCATTTTACTGCTATTCCATGCACCGATTGCCACCAGTGTTGCATCAAAGTCGTATTTGATTTGGTCGAATGTAATATCCTTACCGATATTTACATTATTTTTGAGCGTAACACCCATATCTTCAATAAGCTTGATTTCTTTATCAAGAACAGCCTTTGGAAGTCTGTATTCAGGGATACCGTAACGAAGCATACCACCCATTTGTGGCATCTGTTCAAAGACAGTTACGCTATGTCCATTTTTACGAAGGAAATATGCTGCTGTAAGACCTGCAGGTCCACCGCCGATAACTGCAACTTTTTTATTTGTATCCGGCTCAATTTCAGGAATATATGTGTTCCCTAACAAGTCCATATCAGCCACAAAACTTTTAAGGAATGCTATTGAAATTGGCTCATCAACATATTGTCTTCTGCATTGTTTTTCGCAAGTATGAGGACAAATTCTGCCGATTGATGCAGGAAGCGGCAACTTTTCTTTAATAAGCTTAACTGCCTCTGTATATTCACCGTTAGCAATAAGACCAACATATCCCTGACAGTCTGTACCCGCAGGGCAAGCCTTACTACAAGGAGCAACACAATCACCTGTATGGTCAGAAAGAAGAAGTTCAAGAGCAACCTTTCGTGATGCCTTTACTCTTTCTGTCTGTGTATGTACTATCATACCGTCACTTACTTTTGTTGAACAAGCACGGAGAAGCTTTGGAACACCTTCAACCTCAACTGTACAAAGTCCACAAGCACCGTAAAGTTCAACTCTGCCATCATAACAGAGATTTGGAATTTTAATACCATTCTGTGTGGCAACATTGAGTATTGTTGAGCCTTCTTGTGCTTCTATCTTTTTTCCGTCAATAGTTAATGTAATACTCAATTATTTCACCTCCACAGCATTGAAACGGCAAACTGATACACAGGTTCCACATTTAATACATTTATCCATATCAATAACATGAGCATTTTTGACTGTTCCGCTGATTGCAGAAACAGGACATTTCTTTGCACAGAGTGTACAACCTTTACAAGCATCTGCATTGATTTCGTAGCGAAGAAGATTTGTACACTCATGAGCAGTACATTTCTTATCAACTATATGCTCAACATATTCATTCCTGAAATATTTGAGAGTTGTAAGTACTGGGTTTGGTGCTGTCTGACCAAGTCCACACAATGCACCATCCTTGATAGCAAGACAAAGTTCTTCTAAAAGTTCAATGTCTTCTTTCTTACCGTTACCCTCTGTAATACGAGTAAGAATTTCAAGCATTCTCTTTGTTCCAAGACGACAATGAACACACTTACCACAAGATTCTTTTGCAGTAAAATCAAGGAAGAAACGAGCCATTTCAACCATGCAAGTGCTGTCGTCCATAACAACCATACCGCCTGAACCCATAATTGCACCGGTAGCCGATAATGCTTTATAGTCAATTACGGTATCAAGTAATTCGGCAGGGATACAACCGCCTGATGGTCCACCCATCTGTACTGCTTTAAAATTTTTATCATTCTTAATTCCGCCACCGATGTCAAAAATAACATCACGGAGAGTTTTACCCATTGGGATTTCAACAAGTCCACCGCGTTTGATTTTACCTGTAAGCGCAAAAACCTTTGTACCCTTGCTGTTTTCTGTACCCATTGCTGAGAATGCGTTACCGCCGTTTAAGATAATCCAGCTTACATTGGCAAATGTTTCAACATTGTTGATATTTGATGGTTTCTGCCAATATCCTGACTGTGCAGGGAATGGTGGTTTAAGTCGAGGCATACCACGAGAGCCTTCAAGAGATTCAATAAGTGCTGTCTCTTCACCACATACAAATGCACCTGCACCTGCTTTGATTCTGAAATCACAAGAGAAGTCTGTACCCATAATATTCTGACCGATAAAGCCATTTGCTTTGGCTTGGTCGATAGCATTTTGTAATCTGCGGATTGCAAGTGGGTATTCTGCACGGACATATACGATTGCTTCACTAGCACCTATTGCATAAGCACCAATAAGCATACCTTCAATAAGGTTATGTGGGTCACCCTCGATAACTGCTCTATCCATAAATGCGCCAGGGTCACCTTCGTCGGCATTACAAATTAGATATTTTGTTTCGTCCTTTGACTGACGGGCAGCATTCCACTTAAACCATGTTGGGAAACCTGCACCACCACGACCTGCAAGACCTGAAACCTTGATTTCTTCGATTACATCTTCAGGTGACATTGTTGTAAGCACTTTGTTAAGTGCCTTATATCCATCGTCGTTTGTATAATCTTCGATTATTTCGGGATTAAGCGCACCACAATGACGAAGTGCTATTCTTGTTTGTTTATCAAAAAAATGTTTGTCATCGTCAGAAATTTCAAATTCTTTTACTGATGACAAATCATTATTATTGATTGCATTTGCGATTATCTCTGCAATTTCGCCGTTAACTTTTACAAATCTGTGAAGTTCATCATCTGCATAAACATCAACGATAGGCTCAAGATAACACATACCAATACAACCAGTTACGGTAAGACAATTATTATTCAAATCAAGGGTTGAATTTAAAATGTCATATACTTTTTGAGCACCTGCGGCAATACCACAACTGCCTTGTCCAACTGCTATTTTCATTCTGCATTCTCCCCTTTCTGTAATTCTTTGAAAATGCTGATTACTTTTTCAGGAGTGAGAGAACCATAAGTTTCGTCGTTAATCATCATTACAGGTGATAAACTGCAGCAACCTAAACATGCTACATTTTTAAGTGTGAAAAGTCCGTCAGCAGTTGTTTCGCCGTCTTTAATACCCAAATATTCATTGATTGTTTTTTCAATCTGCAACGAGCCGTTAACGTGGCACGCTGTACCCTGACAAAGCATAATAAGATATTTACCCACAGGTTGCAAACGAAACTGTGAATAGAATGTTGCAACACCCATAATTTTGGTTACTTTAATTCCTGTTCTTTGAGAGATATGTAAAATCACATCAACAGGCAAATATCCATAAATATCCTGTGCATTCTGTAATATAGTAATAAGGCTACCCGCTACGGTTGCATATTTTTCTAAACAAGGTTCAAGAAGTGAAAAATCATTATTTTTCTGACAGTTGCAGTTCATAACAAACCTCCGAAAATTAAACTATATATATAATAATATAATCCACTTGTTTTTTCAAATATAAAATGTTGTAAATGTAAAAAAAATATCGACTTTATGAAGAAAAAAGTATATAATAAATATAAACAAATTTATGAATGGGGAATTATTTTGAAAAAGTATTTATATGAAATGCATTTTCACACCAAAAACACAAGTAACTGTGCCAATGTGCCAGCAGAAATTGCGGTTGAAGAATATATCAAAGCAGGATATGACGGAATTATTGTTACCGACCATATGAGTCCATCAACTTATATGAATTTCGGTCGTGAATTGATGTCTTGGAAGAAAAAAGTTGACTTTTTCTTGCGTGGTTATAAAAAAGCTCTTGAAACTGCAAACGGAAGAATAAATGTGCTTTTGGGTATGGAATTAAGATTCAAAACAAGCGAGGGTGAAAACGATTATCTTGTTTATGGAATTACAGAAGAGTTTTTATATTCACACCCAAATTTGCTCAATATGAACAGTAAAACTTTTTATAAATTAGCACAAAAAAATGGATTTTTAGTATTTCAGGCTCACCCATTCAGAGTTGGTATGAAAGTTACTAATCCAAAGTGTCTTGATGGTGTTGAAATCTTTAATGGTAACCCAAGACACAATTCAAGCAATGATATTGCCGAAATGTGGGCAAAAAAGTATGACCTTATGGTCACATCAGGTTCGGATTACCATGAAATTGAAGATTTGGGGTCTGGTGGAATATGGTTTAACAAAGAAATTACAGATAATAAAACTTTAGTTGAAGAATTGAAAAAGAGAGAATATGAAATAAAGAAACAATAAAAAATTAAGCACTCACTTTTTGTGGGTGCTTTTTTGCGGGACGATGTGGGCATCGTCCCCTACTTTTAATTATTTTCTATTATTTTTCTTTTTTAGGTGTAAAAATTCTTATTACTATAAGCAATATTATAAATAATCCACTAATCAGTAAAAGTGTGTTACCTGTTCTTTTATCTTCATAACTTTCGGCAAAAATTCTTATTACTACACCAAAGAAAAGTATAACCGCCATAATCGCACATAAAACTGCTATAATTACCTTTAAGACTTTCTCAAAGCGTTTGGGAATTTTTTCTTCTGGAATAAGTTTGTAAAAGAGACACATTATTCCTTCTAATGTGCCTTCAAGTACAAATTCAATGAAAAATTCAAAGATGAAGTCGAGCATAAACACACCTCGCATTTTATCTATGTAATGATTATAGTATGGTTTTGTTTTAAATACAAGAGTATTTAACCGTCAGCGAGATAAGGATTGACATATCTTTTTCCAAACTCATACATTTCTTGTGGGTCAGTTTCTGTTACATCAATTACTGTTAATGTGCAAGATGGAATCATATCGTCAGGGTGTGATGCATTATATCCACTTACGCTACTTAACTGATAATATCTTCCATTATAGAAATGACACATATTATTACTGTGAACATGTCCTATTGAAATGAGAGAAATATATTCATTATCAGCAGACATATCATCAAAGAGCTTATTTTCGGTGATTGTATCAAGCTCATAAACATAGGCTGATGGGAACTCGTTATCGGTATATGCTTTGCCGTTTTCATAAGCTGTTTTAAAAGCAGGTGTGTTCATGTGGAAGAATACACTTGTTTTTACCTTTCGTTCATTAATACCATTAAGCAACCAAGTAATCTGATTTTCTTTTATGTAGTCATACGCTCCTATTGCTTTGATTGTTCTTGCGTGAGAGTCCATAAAAGCAAGAGAATGTGCTAACTCACCGTTATATTCAAGGTCAATAAAGAATTGCATATCTCCATCAATGTTTTTCTCATTGCCACAGACAAAATTTTTATACTGCATTAAAAATGCAATCAAATCTTCGTTTTCTCCGTCAATTTCACCGTCATTGTTACCCGGCAGAAATGTCCATGGAATATTATAACTATCAATAATGTCTGCAAAAATTTTAGTTGCACCATATTTATCGTAATCAGCATTAAGATTAAATCCGTCAACCATATCACCATTTACGACAATAAAATCACAAGGAGTATTATCAAGAATAATCTTCAAATCTGACATGGTTTTAGCATCATTTTCACAAGTTCCGTTGTAAAAATGAGTATCATTGATTTTGAGAATTGAAAATTCACCATCATCACCTACATCATAAGTTATTGGGGACTGATTGTAAATTTCATCATAGCTATTTTTCAAATCTTTGGGTGCGTTAAAATTAAATCTATATAATATGTAGCCACCAAATGAGCCTGCACCAACCAAAACAACCGTAAGAAGTATTGCAATAGTTCTTAAAACTTTCTTTTTATTCATAAACATTCTCCTTTCGGGTAGCATAATATAAACATATCACAAATTGAGATTATTGTCAATATCTCGCGATGCGATAATGTAAAATTATCACAAGGTGATTTTATGAGACTAAAAGACTTACGCGAAGACAATGATGTTAAGCAAAAACAGCTTGCAGAATATCTTAATATAAAACAAAACACTTATTCGCAATATGAAAACGGTAAGCGTGAAATTCCGATTGAAATGCTTTGGAAATTAGCTGATTTTTATAATACAAGCATTGATTACATTATTGGAAGAACAGAAAATTCAACAAGATTATAAATGTTATGCACTCACTTTTTGTGGGTGCTTTTTTCTCTCCCTCAGTCTTTTTCTGGGAAAAAGACAGCTCCCTCGTCAGAGGGAGCTGAGAATAGTTGGATTATTTTTTAAGTGCAACTGCTTGTTTGCATTTTGCAACGATATTTGCAGCGTCAAGTCCAAATTCATGAAGAAGTTGAACTGCTGGACCTGATTTACCGAATGTGTCTTCAACACCTACACGAAGTACAGGAACAGGAACTGTTTCACAAACTACTTCTGCAACTGCTGAGCCGAGACCACCGATTACATTGTGTTCTTCTGCAGTAACGATTACGCCTGTTTTCTTTGCACTTTCGATTACAAGTTCACGGTCAATAGGTTTGATTGTTGCCATATTAACAACTCTTGCATTAATACCTTCAGCTTTGAGTTCTTCATAAGCCATAAGTGCTTCGTTAACCATAAGGCCTGTTGCGATGATTGTTACATCGTCACCCTCTTTAAGGACAGAGCCTTTACCGATTTCAAACTTATAGTTTTCATCGAATACTCTTGGCACTGCAAGACGGCCAAATCTCATATAAACTGGACCTTCATGCTCTGCCGCTGCCATAACGCAAAGTCTTGCTTCAACATCATCGGCAGGATTAAGGATAACCATATTTGGAATTGTTCTCATAAGTCCAATGTCTTCACAGCACTGATGGCTTGCACCATCTTCACCAACAGAGATACCTGCGTGAGTTGCGCCGATTTTAACATTGAGATTTGTATAACTGATTGAGTTTCTAACCTGTTCAAATGCACGACCTGCTGCGAACATTGCGAATGATGATGCGAAAACTGTATATCCTGCACTTGCAAGACCAGCTGCAACACCCATCATATTGCCTTCAGCGATACCACAGTCAATAAATTTTTCAGGGTGCTCTTTTTTGAACATACCTGTTTTTGTTGCAGCAGCCAAGTCTGCATCAAGAACAAGAATTTTAGCGTCTGTATTACCTAATTCAACGAGTGCTTTACCATAAGCATCACGAGTTGCTGTTTTAATTACTTCGCTCATTTTATACACCCTCCAATTCATTAAGTTTTGCAGTAAGCTCTGCTACTGCTTGATTATAAAGTTCTTCATTTGGTGCTGCACCGTGCCAGTTAACCTGATTTTCCATATAAGAAACGCCCTTGCCCTTAACTGTCTTTGCAACGATTGCTGTTGGTTTGCCTTTGCAAGCCTTTGC
Organism: Candidatus Fimenecus sp.; assembly: GCA_045632525.1. Classification (GTDB taxonomy): domain Bacteria; phylum Bacillota; class Clostridia; order Oscillospirales; family Acutalibacteraceae; genus Fimenecus. The sequence goes on along the minus strand of JAZQWV010000006.1, from coordinate 24,164 downwards.
AGCTTCAAATGCACTTTCGATTTCATCAAGGTTGTTACCATCAATTTCAATTGTATTGAAACCGAATGCTGTACACTTTTCAGGAATTGGATATGGTGAGTTAACTTCTTCGATTGTACCATCAATCTGAAGATTATTATTATCAACGATAACTACAAGGTTATCAAGTTTCTTTGCATTTGCAAACATTGCTGCTTCCCAAACCTGACCTTCTTCGATTTCACCGTCACCAAGAATTGTATAAACTCTGAAGTCTTTATTATCAAGTTTTGCTGCAAGAGCCATACCAACTGCTGCAGAAATGCCCTGACCAAGTGAGCCTGTGCTCATATCTACACCTGGCACACATTTCATGCTTGGGTGACCCTGAAGATAAGAATCAGCTTTACGAAGTGTTTTCATATCTTCTGTTGGGAAAAATCCTTTAAGTGCAAGTGTTGCATAAAGAGCAGGTGCTGCGTGACCTTTTGAAAGAACAAATCTGTCACGGTCATCCCACTTTGGATTAGATGCATCAACCTTCATCTCAACATTGTAGAGATAAGCCATAAGCTCTGCGATTGAAAGTGAGCCACCTGGATGGCCAGCCTTTGCATTGAAAATACCTTCTAACAAAAGAAGTCGTTCTTTTGTTGCAAAAATTTCAAGTTCTTTTTTCAAAGAAGCATTCATTTTTACTCCCCCTATTTTTTATTAATCTTTTTTATTCTTTGTAATCGTTCATTATGTATTCAAGCAAGTCTGCAACCGCACCTTGATTGCAATGACAAGCATGAAAATCTGCAATATCGTGCATTGCTTTTGGTGCTTGTCCGCAACATGCTGAAAGTCCAACAGTTTTAAGCATATCGTAATCGTTGAAATAGTCACCGATTGCAGCAGTATGCTCACGGTCAATATTATACATTTCAGCAATTTTCATCAATGCTGTTCCTTTGTGAACACCTTCATTGAGCATTTCAAAAGAACAGATTGAGCTTGACATAAAGTTTGCACCTGTGTTTTCAAGTGACAATGCATATTTTTTAACTGCGCTGATAAGTGTTGGAACACCAAGGAAAATAACTTTACCCCAATTTTCTCTTGGCACTTCATCAACACTTTTACAGTTAACGCAGTGAAGTTTATCAGCCAACACCATACAAGGTGCAAAGATTTTTGCGTTCAATGTATAAATAACTTCATCCGTAAGAATTTCGATTTCAAGTGCTGGAAAACGCTTATAAATCTCAAACACCAAATCAACTGCTTTTTGATTTATTGGTGTGAAATGCAACATCTTCTCCTGAGAATAGTCATAAACACCTGCACCATTGAGAACAACAGCCGGAGTACCTTTAATTGGTAATCTGTTATAGTGTTTTCTCATTGACTCGACATTTCTGCCTGATGCTAAAGTGAAATGACCATTACATTTCAGTACAAAATGTTTAATTGCTTCGAAATTTCTTTTTGGCAACTTTCTGAATTTATTATTGAGTGTTCCGTCAATATCTGACACTACAAGCCAGTTTGACAAGTCTTTTTTTGCCATTATTTAACCTCTTTTGATTTTATCTATAAAACTCTTGAAATAATCAGGCAAATCGCTTGAAAATTCCATATATTCATTTTTAATAGGATGAACAAATCCAATTTTAATTGCGTGCAAGCACTGTCCATTGAGTTCGGCGCTTTTTTTATCGTGACCATAAACCAAGTCGCCCGCAACGGGATGTCCTAAATGAGCCATGTGAACTCTTATTTGATGAGTTCGACCCGTTTCTAATTTAAGTAAAATGTGAGAATAACCATTATATTCTTCAATCACATTATAATGAGTAACTGCAGTTTTTGAATTCTGCATTGTTACACACATTTTCTTACGGTCTTTTGGATTGCGACCAATTGGCGCGTTGACTGTGCCTTCTTGCTCTTTCAAGTGACCACAAATCACAGCATTATACTCACGAGTGAAACTATGCTCTTTAATTTGTTCGGCAAGACCTAAATGTGCTTTATCATTTTTAGCTACAATGAGCAGTCCACTTGTATCTTTGTCGATTCTGTGAACTATTCCCGGTCTCAAAACACCATTTATACCCGATAACGAGTCTTTGCAATGATACAACAACGCATTAACCAAAGTACCTGTATAATTACCCGGTGCAGGATGAACAACCATACCTCTAGGTTTATTGACAACAAGCAAATCATCATCTTCATAAACGATGTCTAAAGGAATATTTTCAGGCTCGGCATCAAGTGGTTTTAATTCGCCTGTAACCAACATTATTTCGTCATCAGTATTAACTTTATACTTTTTATTAACGGCAATACCATTAATAGTAACATTCCCCTGCTCAATCAATTTTTGAATTGAATTTCTTGAACAATCGGGAACCAAAACTGAAAGAAATTTATCAATTCTTTCACCGTGAAATTCCTGCGGAACTTCAATCAACAATTCACTCATTTTGTGAGTCCTTTTCTTTTTTACTATCTCTGTAAATCTCGTATATAAGCCAACCTATCAGCACAAAGGCACTGCAAGTGACTAAAATATCTGCAAAATTGAATATTGCAAAATCAATAAACAATGGCTCAATATAGTCAACTACAAATCCACGGAACACTCGGTCAATCAAATTGCCAAGTCCCCCTGCTATTATCAAAGCAACACAGACATATTCAACGCCAAATTTAATTTTTTTGAATATCAAAGCTAATGTGCCAACAATAATCAATATCAATGTGAAAACTGACAACAAATTTGTATATCCGCTAAAAGAGCCAAAAGCAGCTCCCGTGTTTTCGGCATAGTTCAACTGAATAAAGCCGTCAATCAAGGGATAACTGCCAATTGGTTTGAGATAGTCAATTACAAGTAATTTGATTAATTGGTCTAATGCCACTAAAACGAGCATTGAAACAAGTGTAATTACTTGAAGCATATTTTACCTCGTATCTTATTTTTTCTTAAAGAAGTTTTTAAATGAAATTGACTGTGGTTTTTCTTCAACCTCTTCTGTGGGTTCTTCAATTTCTACAACTTCTGGTTCTGCTGCTTCTTCAGCAGTTTCAACTGTATCGTCGATATCGTCTGCAAAGTCGATTTTGCTCAAATCAAGCTTAAATGCTTTTTTCACAGCTGGTTCAGCAACAGGCTCAGCAACGATTTCTTCTTCAACTGCTTCTTCTGTTTCTTCAACTTCTGGGGCAGTTTCTTCAATCACTTCAAAATCTTCTTCTGCTACTTCTGGGGCAACTTCTTCGATTTCTTCTACTGTTTCAACTTCTTCTGTTTCTTCAATTACAACAAATTCCTGAGCAGGTTCTTCGATAACTGCTTCCTCGACTGCAGGTTCTTCTTCAACTGTTTCTTCAATCTGTTCTTCAACGATTTCAGGAAGTTGATTGATGAGATTGATATGTTCTTTATACATTGCAACGAGTTTTGATTTGAACTCTGATGCTTCTTTTTGGAGCATATCATAAACAAGGCTTTCATGTGTAACCTTGCGGTTGATGTTACCAAGGATTTCTTTTGACTGACGATTTGCTTCAGCAACTATTTGCTCTGCTTCTGCTTTTGCAGCTGCCATGATTTCGTCTTTTTCAACGCCTAATGTTGCTGTGTATTCATCTGCCTTAGCTTTTGCTTCTGCAACCATCTGTTCACATTCTGCCTTAGCATCAGCAGTTTCTTTTTCTGCTGTTTCACGAGCTTCAGCAACAATTTTATCAGCAAGTTTCTGTGCATTTAAAAGCGCTGTTTTAAGGCTTTCTTCGTCTTCACGATATTCTTCAATCTTCTTAACGAGAACGCTGATTTTTTTGATAAGGTCACCATTCTCTTTAAACATCTGTTCATAAGACGCTGAAACTTCACTTAAAAAGTTATCAACATCTTCTGCACGATATGAACCGCGACCTGTTGTTTGAAATGATTTTTCTTTGATTTTATCTGGTGTAAGCATTAGAATATCCTTCCCGTTCTTGTACATATTTAATAATTATGAATGTTATTAGAAAAACATTCCGTTATTTTCAAGTTCGTCAATCAAGTCACCCATTACATCAACATTGTATGGAGTGATAATGAATGTGCTGTTAGCAATACGCTTAAGCTGACCGTTGTTAGCATAAGCAACACCTGTAAGGAAGTCGATGAGACGACGAGCAACATCTTTGCTAACTGATTCAAGGTTAAGAACTACTGTTCTCTTTTCGTTAAGGTTATCAGCAATGCTGAGAGCCTCGTCAAATTTTTCAGGTTTTGAAAGAACAACCTGAAGTTGTGCTGTTGTGTGAATGTTCACAACTTTATCTTGGTCAGCACCACGCTGAACTCTGTGTGCAGGTTTTGCAGGTCTTGATTCTGGTTCGTCAAAACGGTCCATAAAATCACCTGTATCTACATCATCAGGATAATAACCATCTTCTTCAATATTTACCATATTCTTGATTTTGTCTAAAAAGCTCATTTTTGCGTCCTCCTAAAATTTAATACATTCTTGGACCGAAAATTGAAGAACCAATTCTTACAAGATTCGAACCACATAAAATTGCTTCGTAATAATCTCCCGACATACCCATTGAGAGAATATTCATATCTATATTATCTAACTTTTTCTCTTTAATGTCAACATAGATATTGTGTATTTTTTCAAAATATTTACAAAGTATTGTATTATTTTCGCAAATTGGGGGTATTGTCATAAGTCCTTTAATTCTAATTGCATCTAATTCTGCTATCTCATGCAAGGTTTCAAAAAACTCTGACATTGAAAAACCTGTTTTGCTTTCTTCTTCACCCACATTGATTTCAAGAAGCACATCGGTAACAATACCTTTTTTTACTGATTGTTTTGCAATTTCTTTTGCTATTTTAAGTGAGTCAACTGACTGAATCATATCAACTTCAGAGACAATCTGACCCGCTTTATTGGTCTGCAAGTGTCCGATTAAATGCTTTTGAACACCATCAAGATGTAATTCAGGCTTTTTTCGAAGCATTTCTTGAACACGATTTTCACCAATCATTTTTACGCCATAATCAAGAGCATAATTTATAAAAATAGGGTCAACTGTTTTGGTAACAGCCATAAGAGTGACATCTTCAGGATTTCTTCCGCTTTTAATTGCACTTTCTGCAATTCTTTCATTAATAACATCAAGGTTGTATTGAATATCAGCCTTGCGAGTTTCAAGAAATGACTTTTCCATCATATAAATCAACTCCTTCTGTAATGATTGTATCATATTGTCTTACATAGGATGAATCTTCAACCTTTTCGACAACTGAATATTCTTCACTTGACGAAATAATATTAATCTTTTTGAACTGAATAATATTACCGCGTTTTACATATACGCCCTTTTCACCATCAACCTCACGAATCGCTTTATTGTTTATGCGAATACCTGTAAAGTTTTCTGTGATAATTTCAATATCTTCAATCCTCAAGTTTGCAACATCACGATTCATGATATTGCATTTGAAAACTACTGGAATATAATCCCCTTCTTTTGCGCCGATATAAGCAATTTTGCAATCTAAACTTCCAACTGCAGTATTAGGGACATTAACGGTAATTTTCTTATCTTTTTTAAGTGCACCAGAATCGCTATAAGGAACTGTACAAACAAAATACCAGTCAAATGAATCCACAAGTTTACCCATTATATTAGTTGGGACTTCTTGTTTTTGATATGCTAACAAATTATTTATTGTTTCGCAGTTTATATCTTTAAGTACATCATTATAAACAATTGCTTGCTCAAAGCCGTCCACTGAGCCGATATAATAACCTGGATTTGGCGACGCAACTGTGCTGTAACCCATTGACATACCTTTTAATGTTATAAGTTCTGCTTCAAGTGATGAGAGTTTTGCATCAACTGACAACTGAGTACCAACAGCCAATTGACGAGTAGTAATAGAATCACGCAAGTCGATAAGAGCTTCGTCGAAGTCGCTATTTATGCCTTTTCTTGCTGCTGAAATAAAGTCAACGCAAGCATTGTCAATTGAATCGTTATATGATGATGGTGCGTTTGTACCAACACCAACACGGTTTTTAAGTTGTTTATAATAAGCAATTTCTTTTTCAAGTTCGTTTATGCGCACATAAGCAGCAGCACTTTCAGAGCTTTGGAAAACAACTGCAACAGCATCACCGCTGCCAACGCGTTTACCGTCTTCGGCAATTGAAACAACTGTTCCACTTGAGTTTTCAGCTGTAAGGTATTTTTCATCACGAATTGCAAATGCCTTTGTTGATATTGTGTTTTGAACATCTCTTTCAAGGGCAACTTCGGTTTTGTATGGGTCTGAATTCATTTGCACAACTTGATGGATAAAGTAGAAAATAATAAGGACGCCAAGCACTGTGCATACCGCATATTTAATTGTATTTTTGCTTATATTTTTCATTGCCTGTTCTCCTTTAAAAATTCGTTAATTATTTCAAAAACCACTTTGAGCATATCTTCTTGATTTTCATAATCATCAGGATAAACCCAATTTATATTTTCATTTTTTCTGAACCAAGTAAGTTGGCGTTTTGCATAGTGTCTTGTTTCAATTTTAAGGCTTTCAAGACACTCTTGGAGAGTTTTTTCATTGTTGAAATATGGTGCTAATTCTTTATAACCAATTGCCTGACAAGCTGTTTTTTGAGAATCAATATTATAGAAATCTTTTGCTTCTTCTAACAAACCATTTTCTACCATAATATCAACACGACGATTAATTCTATCATAAAGCACATTTCTGTCGCGATAATTTATACCTATATATAATGTGTTATATGGTGATGGCTCTGTTTTTGAGAGAACCTTTTGCTCGGTCATTGTTTTGCCTGTAGCCTTGTAGATTTCAAGGGCACGGATAATTCTGCTCTTATCTTTAAGATGTAATCTTTCTGCTGTCTGTGGGTCGATTTCACGCAACCATTCAAGCATATATTCTGCGCCTTTTTCTTCGAATATTTCTGTTAACTCTTTGCGGATTTCAGTATTCTCGTCTTCTTGTGAAAACTGAATATTTTGTAAAAGCGAGTCAACATAAAGCCCTGTGCCACCTGCAACAACAGGTAAATCACCGTCATTATGTATCTTTTCAATGCAATTCTTTGCAAGAGTCACATATTCTGCAACGCTGAACTTTTTGTCGATTGGTTGAAAACCAATTAAATGATGGGGTATCCCCTGCATTTCATCTTCCGTTGGCTTTGCAGTTGCAATATTCATTTTTTCATAGATTTGCATTGAGTCTGCTGACACAACTTGTCCCGAAAAACACTTTGCAATTTCAATTGACAAAGAAGTTTTTCCCGACGCGGTTGGACCTACAACTGCAATAACGGGGATTTTGTTCATAAGTTATACCCTACCAAACTGTTTTTCTAATTCATATTTTGAGAGTTCAATCATAACGGGTCTGCCGTGAGGACAGAAGCGGACTTCATTATCATTGACAACTTGTTTTGCGAGAGCTAATAATTCTGCATCAGAATTGCTGTCACCTGCTTTAATAGCACTTCGACAAGCCACATTATGATAAATCCAGTCGAGATGCTCGTTTGTGATGTCACGACGATTTTTAGTGAGATATTCTGCAATTTCGCTGATTAACGGAATAATTTCACAATTATCTAAATCCATTGGACAACTGCGGACAATCACTGTGCCGTTACCAAAATCTTCGATATCAAAGCCTGCATTTGCGATTGTTTCGATATTTTCAGTTACTGCGATATATTCTTCTTTACCAAGGGTTACTGTGACAGGTGCTAAAAGCAATTGACTGCCACCACCCTGTTTATCTGCTTTGAGTTTATTGAACAAGATTCTCTCATGTGCCGCATGTTTATCGATTACACAGAGTTTGCCGTTGAGTTCAATAAATATGTATGTTTTATATGCTTCGCCGATAAGACGGATTGTGTTTTCTTCAAATGGTTTTGCTGTTTCAGTTGGTTCGATTGGTTTTGTTTCTGTCTTTGTTTCGACAACAGGAATTGGGAATTCGATTTTGAATGGGTCATCGTCCACATCAGCAACATAATCTGTTTTGACATCACTTACAAAAAGTGTTTCTGACAAAGGCTTTAACACTTTTTCTGTATATGCTATATTCTCTTGTACGGTTGTTTGCTTAAACTCTTGTTGTGGTTTAGCAAAAATATCGTTGAAAACGGTTTTCTTATCTGGCAAAACAGCTTGTTTAAGTGATGTATTTTCACTTAGTGCAGATTTAACTGCGTGATAAACTGCATCAAAAATCGCTTTTTCGTCAGAGAAACGAACTTCAATTTTTGAAGGATGCACATTAACGTCAACAAGTGTTGGAGGTAATGTGATAAAAAGCACACCACCGGGGAATTTGCCAACCATTACGCTATTTTTATAAGCACTTTCAAATGCTGCCATAATTGTAGTATTCTTTACACTTCGTCCGTTAACGAAGAAATATTGCATACCGCGGGAGCCACGGCAATTAAATGGTGGAGTTACAAGACCGCTGACTGACACATTTTGGACGGATGCATCAACATTCAAAAGACCGTTTGAGAAATCTTTGCCGAATGCAGAGAAGCATACATTTTGAAGATTGCCGTCACCATTAGTTGTAAATACTTGTTTACCATCACGGATAAATCTTATACTGATTTCAGGGTGTGAAAGTGCAAGCTTTTCAACCGCTGATGCAACATAGTTACCCTCGCTCACATCCTTTTTCAAGAATTTCATTCGTGCAGGGGTGTTATAGAAAAGTTCACGGACAATCATAGTTGTGCCCACTGCACAACCTGCGTCAGAAAAATCAGTTATAATTCCACCCTCGATTGTGAGAGATGTGCCCATTTCTTCGGTTGCAGTTTTGGTTATCATATTAACCTTTGAAACTGCTGCGATTGATGGCAACGCTTCACCACGGAAACCGAGAGTTAAAATAGTGTTAAGGTCTTCGGCAGTTTTGATTTTGCTTGTAGCGTGACTTACGAATGCAGTTTTAACATCTTCACGGTCAATACCGCAACCGTCGTCAGTAACGCGGATATATGAAATGCCACCATGCTGAATTTCAACTGTAATGGAAGTAGCACCGGCATCAACGGCATTTTCCATAAGTTCTTTTACAACGGATGCAGGGCGTTCAACCACCTCACCCGCCGCGATTAAATCAGCCATATGTTTTGGGAGTTTATTTATTTTTGCCATGTACTACCACCTACCTTTGAATTTTTCGCTATATTTACTCGTCATCAGAATTAATGATATACATATCAATGTCTATCTCTGTTCTTGTTGCGTAGCAAAAATCAATTACATCAAGTGTTGGTGCAAGACAAGGATTAATATCATCTATACAAATAGTTGGAACAATTTCCAAGTAAAAAGATACATCATTTTCTTCACGTATCTTGTTAAGCAAATCAACTTTATCAATAAGAATAGATATAGTCTTTCTCATTTGATTTGCAACTTCTACATCATAATCTTCACATCGTCCGATTTCCCAAAGTGCAAAATCGTACTTTTTACCAGAACTCCCTGTATCGCCGATTTTCCACGATTTCTCAGGTTCTATATCTAATAAATCTGACACATAATCAGGATTGAAATTTCCTACTATCTTAAAATAAGTATAGCAACTATTTCGTGTACTCACTTTTAAGCACCTCCGTAAATTCAATTCTGCATTTCAAATTTAGAATTCTGCATTCAATTAGTTCTTCGCTTTATCTATAAGTTCATAAAGTAGTCCCATTGCTTCGATTGGGGTTAATGTGTTTATATCAACTGTACGAAGTCTGTCCATAATATATTCTCTTGAATTTGATTCAAAGGACATTTGGATTTCAGGCTCTTTTTCTTCTGGAATATCTGCAACCATTTTAGGTTTCATTAAGTCATTATCTTCCAAGGTTTTGAGAATTGCTTTTGCTCGTTTAATTACATTGTCAGGCACGCCAGCAAGCTTTGCAACTTCAATACCATAAGAGCCATCTGCACCGCCACGAACAATTCTTCTTAAGAATGTAATATCGTCCCCACGCTTTTTAACTGCGATATTGTAATTCATTACGCCGTCAACTGTGCCTTCAAGCTCTGACAATTCGTGATAGTGAGTTGCAAAAAGTGTTTTTGCACCGATTTTCTTTTTATCGGCGATATACTCAACAACTGAACGAGCAATACTCATACCGTCAAAAGTTGAAGTACCACGACCGATTTCGTCAAGAATTATAAGTGAATCCTTTGTTGCGAATTTCAAGATTTCGGCAACCTCATTCATTTCAACCATAAATGTTGACTGACCTGATGCCAAGTCGTCGGACGCACCAACACGAGTGAAAATGCTATCAACAATGCCGATATCCGCTGACTTTGCAGGAACAAAGCATCCCATCTGAGCCATAATTGTTATAATGGCAATCTGTCGCATATATGTGGATTTACCCGCCATATTTGGGCCTGTGATTACTGCCATTCGATTGTCTTCGCAATCAAGCAATGTATCGTTTGGTACAAACATTGTGTGTTTTTGCAAGGCTTCAACTACAGGATGACGACCTTCAAGAATACGAATTACACCTTTATCGTTAATATCAGGTCTTGTGTAGTTATTTTTAAGTGAAACTGTTGCGAATGAACAGAGAACATCTAAAAGTGCTACCGCATGAGCAGTTCTTTGAGTTCTTAAATATTCCCCCGCTATCTTTTTGCGGATTGAATTGAAAATCTCATATTCAAGACCAACAATTCGCTCTTGTGCACCTAAAACTTTAGTTTCAAGTTCTTTTAATTCTTCTGTTATATATCTTTCACAGTTTGAAAGAGTTTGTTTTCTTATATATGTATCGGGAACGAGTTCTTTATAAGAATTAAGAACTTCAAAATAATAACCAAATACTTTGTTATAGCCGATTTTAAGTTTCTTAATCCCTGTTTTTTCTTGCTCGTCTGCTTCAAGTTTTGCAAGAACTGATTTACCACCGTTTACAATGTCGCGAAGTTCGTCAAGTTCTTTATTGAAGCCGTCTTTAATCATTCCACCCTCACGGACTGAGAATGGTGCATCTTCTTTAATTGAAACCTTGATAAGTGAGCAAACATCTGCCAAAACATCAAGTTCATTATAGATGTATTTAAGCATATTGCTATTTGCATTTTTAAGGTTTTCTTTGATTTCAGGTAAGTTTTCGAGAGTTGTGCAAAGGGATAACAACTCTTTTGCGTTAGCTGTGTTATAAACAATACGGGTCATAAGACGCTCCATATCATAAACACTTACCATCAACTGAGTTTCGTTTTCACGCATTTCAGTATTGTTATAAAGCTCGTCAACTGCGTTAAGACGCTTTGAAATTTCAACTGAGTCATAGAGTGGTCGCTCAATAAATGAACGAAGCATTCTTTTACCCATTGCTGTCTTTGTTTTATCAAGCACCCAAAGAAGTGAGCCTTTTCTATCTCTATCTCTCATTGTTTCAAGCAATTCAAGGTTACGGATTGCAGAAATACCAAGGCTCATAAATTTAGCATCAGTATAGAAATTAATATTTTTGATATTCTCTAAATCGCGCTTTTGTGTTGATTTGAGATATGAGAGTGCTGCACCCAATGCACAAACTGCAGTATCACGCTGATTAAGTGAAAGTGTTGCTAAATCGTTTGTATTAAAATGCTCTTTGCAAAGTGATTCTGCATTAGAAAATTCAAATTCTTCAATCAATAACTCAACAGACGCTTCAAGTTTTTTAGAAATGAAATCTTTAAGAGAGTTAAATGAAACAACCTCTTTATTGAGAATAATTTCAGTTGGGTTATATCTACCCATTTCGTTGATTACTCTTTGTTCTACATTCTCATTGAATTCTGTTAAATTGACCTCGCCTGTTGAAATATCGATAAAGCACATACCAACATTGCCGTTAGTTGCGCAAATGCACGCGAGATAATTATTCTTTGACTCGTCAAGCATTGAACTTTCAATTACAGTACCCGGTGTGATAACGCGGATAACGTCACGACGAACAATACCCTTTGCTGCTGCAGGGTCTTCCATCTGTTCACAAATTGCTACTTTATAGCCTTTTGACACAAGTTTTGCTATGTAACCATCTGCACTATGGAATGGCACGCCACACATAGGGGCACGCTCTTCTTGTCCACAATCGCGACCTGTAAGCACAAGTTCAAGCTCTTTTGATGCAGTTTTTGCATCGTCAAAGAACATCTCGTAAAAGTCACCAAGACGGAACATCAATATGGTGTCTTCATAATTCTTTTTTATTTCAAAGTATTGTTGCATCATTGGTGAAAGTGCCATATTTTTGCTTCCTTCTCGATAACAGATTTTTTGCGGGCGGGCACAGAGACCCGCCCCTACACTAAAAATTAATATGAATTAGTGTGAGCAACCTTCGTCGCCACAGTCACAATGACAGCCTGAGCAGTCACCACCGCACTGATGTGCTGTTGGGTCACATGTGTCAGGGTCGTCACCGTTTACACACATAGCAAGAATGCCTGTGAGATAGTTCATAAGGTCATCTAATTCTTTTCTTGCCATTTCGTAGTTACGCATATTTTCGTTCATCATGATTTCTGAATATACGCCACGGAATTCTTCATCATAAGCTTTCATCTTGCCTTCATCTGGCTCTTCTTTTGAAGCTTCGTGCTGATATGAAACCTGAATGAGTTGGATTTTGCTCATAAGTTCGTTGAGCGCTGTATCCTGCTCATTTGCTTCGATTGCCTTTCTCATTGCAAGATATCTTTCATCTTGCTGAATTGCTTTGCCAAGTTCTCTTGTGAGTTTTTCGATTGACATTTGTTTTTGCTCCTTTATTTTTACATTTTTTTGACTTATTTATTTTGTCAGTTCACCACGAACCAACCAATTTAACGGCTCTGTTACTTTTACATGACAGAATTTGCCGATTAAATCATCATTTTCTGATGGAAATTCGATAATCACATTTCCATCTGTGCGCCCTGCTAAATAGCCTTCGAGAGTTTTGCTTTTGCCTTCGCAAAGCACACGATATGTTTTGCCTTTCATATTGGCACTGTGCTCACTCGCTATTGCTTCTTGCAAGTCGCAAAGTTCTTTAAACCACTTATTCTTTTCGTCATAAGAAACAGGGTCATCCATAAGTGATGCCTTTGTGCCTTTTCTTGATGAGAAAATGAAAGTGAAAAGTGATGTATAGCCAACTTCTTTGACAAGTGACAAAGTATCACAGAATTCTTCGTATGTTTCACCCGGAAAACCAACGATGATATCACTTGTCAGTGACAAACCTTCGATTTTCTCTTTTGCATAAGAAATAAGTTCGAGATATTTCTCACGGTCATAATGACGGTTCATCTCTTTGAGAATTCTGTTGTTACCTGACTGCACAGGAAGATGAATATGCTTTGAGAGTTTTTCACACTCTGCGATTGTGTCAATAAGCTCTTTTGTGCAATCTTTAGGGTGAGAGGTCATAAATCTGATTGTGAACTCACCGTCAAGCTCGTTGAGTTGTCGAAGAAGTTTTGAGAAGTTTATATCTTCGTCTAAACCTTTGCCATAAGAGTTCACATTTTGACCGAGAAGAGTGATGTCTTTATAACCCTCTGCGATTATCTGCTTGAATTCTGCGATAATATCCGCTGAATTTCGGCTTCGCTCTCTTCCCCTTACATAAGGCACTACACAATAACTACAAAAGTTATCGCACCCATACATAATTGGAAGCCAAGCTTTTGCAGAATTATCACGAAGAGCAGGCATACCCTCGACAATCTCATTTGTTTCGGTCATATCTGCAAAAAAGCGTTTGCCTTTCAAGAGATATGATTTGAAGATTTCAGGCACTGTGTATTGATTATGAGTGCCAAAAACGATATCAACAAAAGGATAACTGTTGTAAATCTTATTTCTGATATGCTCTTGTTGCATCATACAACCGCAAAGCGCAATAATGAGATTTGGGTTGGATTGTTTTAATTTCTTTATTGCACCAACATTGCCAAAAACTCTGTCTTCAGCATGTTCGCGAATCGCACAGGTATTATATAGAATTAAATCTGCATCTTCTTTTTCTTCGGTCATAGTATAGCCCATTTTAGAGAGCATACCTTTAATGCGTTCACTATCGGCAACATTACCTTGACAACCATAAGTATGAATAAAGGCTTTTGGTGTGTTGCCATGACGCAATAATAAGAGTTCTGCTACTTCATCGGCTATATTAAATTGCTTTTGAATTTTTTCGTTCATTAAGAATTAAACGCCCTTTGTATAAATTGATTGTAAGAATTTAAGAACGTCGTTATAAACAACTTCTTTTTCTGTTTCGTTGAGAATTTCATGACGCATTCCCGGATAGAGAATTACAGTTGGGTCAAAGCCTGCTGCTGCAAGCTGGTCTGCAACTGCCAATACACCCTTACCGTTCATACCAACAGGGTCTTTTGCACCTGAAATTACCATTACATTGAGTCCTTCAGGAATACGATATGCCCAGAGTTCGTCACAAGCTTCACGCATAAGATTATAGATATCTCTATAGCCTGCGAGAGTATATGTAAATCCACAAAGTTCATCATTTGAATAATTGAGTCTGTTATCAGCATTTTCTGAAAGCCATGCAAGTGCGTTGCCTTTATCGTCACCAAGCATTGAGAAGCCTTTATTCATAACATCAGCAACAGCGTCAACGCGTCTTGTTGAGCCATATTTTGCAACGAGCAAGTCAATACCATCAACTGCTGCATTGATAATTGGTGGAAGGTCACCTGTACCACAAAGAATGATACCATCAAGCTCAAACCCGAAATGACTTGCATAAACCCTTGTGCAGAATGAGCCCATTGAATGACCAAAAAGGAAATATGGAATATCAGGGTTTCTTTTTTTCATAATTTTTGTGAGAATGTGCATATCATCAACTAATCTCTTATCGCCATTCTCTTCGCCCATATAACCTATTTGTGCACGCTCATCAATGCTTTTGCCGTGACCTAAATGGTCGTTACCGCAAACAACAAATCCGTTAGATGCTAAAAATCTAGCAAAGTCGTCATAACGAGCAATGTGCTCAGCCATTCCGTGAGTTAATTGAACAATACCAATTGGGGTTAATTCGTCATCTTCCCAGATTAAAGTTCTGATTTTATTTAACCCATTTGATGAGTTAAAATATGCTTCTTTTCTAACCAATGCCATAACATTTCCCTCCAAAATGCAATTTTGTGCATAATAATGCATAATATCAATTTATTATACTACAAAAGGTGTTTTTTGTCATTAAAATTTCGTAAATTTTTCAAAAAAATAATTTTTGTAAGGTTCACTATCTGGCACAAAAGTTTTTCGTTATTTTTTATATATTATTGTTATAAAAAATGGTAAATGTGACCAAAAATCAAGGTTTTCGCACTGTTTTTAGCCTGTTTTTATAGTCTCTATCAATTTGCATTGAATTTGGCTTTATGATAAAATTATAAAAAATAAAACAAGGAGTGAAAACACATGACATACGAACAGGTTGTATCAAAAGTTAAGGCTAAATTCGCAGATGCTGACGCATCAAATATTGATGGCGTTGTTGCATTACAGATTAACCTTGAAGGCAAAAATGTAAACGGTATTTTCTATATTGAAGTTAAAGACCATAATGTAAATGTTGAGCCTTATGAATACTATGACAGACACGCTATTGTAACTGTTAACCCAACAAACCTTTTAAAGCTTGTTGATGGCAAACTTGACCCAATTGAAGCATATAATAAAGGTAAAGTTGTAATTGACGGTGACGCAGGTGCGGTGCTCACAGTAATCAATCTTGTAAAATAAGATTTGACGCAAAAAGAACAATTCAGTTGAGTTGTTCTTTTTTATTTTTATTCTTTACTTTTTTTGTGGTTGTGATATAATTTTTTTGAAAATAATCCCATTAGCGAGATGATATTTATGTCAAAACCAATTACTGCTATTATTGTTGGTGCAGGTCACAGAGCGTTAATTTATGCCGAACTTGCAATCACAAATCCTGAACTTTTAAAGATTGTGGGTGTTGCTGACCCAAACCCTGTAAGACGAGAAATTTGTATGAAAAAATTCGGTTTCGGAGAAGATATGTGCTTCCAGTCCGCACAGGAATTAGCCAAAAAAGGCAAGCTTGCAGATACAATTATCAATGGAACAATGGACCATCAGCACTTAGAGACATCTATTCCCCTTCTTGATGCAGGTTATGATATGCTTTTAGAAAAACCATTTGCACCAAACGAAGAAGATATGAGAGAAATTGTGGAATGTGCAAGAAAGAATGACTCAAAGGTTATGATTTGCCATGTGCTTCGTTACACACCTTTCTATTATGCTATCAAAGAGCGTTTAGTTAAAGGTGAAATCGGTGAAATAATGAATATCCAGACACTTGAACATGTTAGTTATCATCACCTTTCAACATCTTATGTGCGTGGCAAATGGGCAAACAGTAAAGAGTGTCACACATCAATGCTTTTGGCTAAATGTTGTCACGATATTGACATTATGATGTGGATGATGAGCGACACAAAGCCAACACATATTTCAAGTTTTGGTGGTAAATATCAATTCAAGCCTGAAAATGCACCTGAAAATGCCGGTGAAAGATGTCTTGTTGACTGTCCATTAGTTGAAGATTGCAGATATTCTGCAAAGCGTCTTTATATTGACCAACCTGACCGTTGGGCATTCTATATCTGGGACAAGCTTGAACATATTGAAAACCCAACTATTAAAGACAAAATTAATCTTCTTAAAGGTGACTCACCATATGGTAAGTGCATTTATAAATGTGACAACGACGTTGTTGACCATCAGTCTGTACTTGTAAACTTTGCAAATGGTGCAACGGGCACACACAATATGGTTGGTGGGTCTTCCGCTTCACTTCGCAGAATACACATTGTCGGCACTCTTGGTGAAATTTATGGTAACTTTGAAGAAGCAAAATTCTATGTTTCAAAAATTCATCCAACAAAAACTGATGAAAAGATAGTTGAAGAAGTTGACCTTAGACTTACTGGTGATATGGTTGGTGCTTATGGTGGTCACGGCGGTGGTGACGAAAGACTTGCAGAAGACTTTGTATCATTTGTACGCGGTGAAAAGCCAAGCCTTGCTTGCACATCAATTTTCGATTCTGTTGCAGGTCATTTATGTGTTTATCTTGCTGATAAATCAAGAGAAAACAACGGTATGCCACAGGAAGTAATATTTTAATTAGATATAAAAAATTAAGGCAGTCAATCGACTGCCTTTTTATTTTATTTATGCTTTTTTATCAAGACACAGAACCGTCCCCTGTCTTATTTCTTTCGATTAATTGGAATTGTCAAGACAAGGAACCGTCCCCTGTCTTGTATCCGTCAAATCAACATAAATAACAACATCCGAATCACCTTTTTTCCATAATGGGTTGTTATCTTGATAATGCATATGCGTAAAACCTAAATTGGATTTATCTTTATTATTCTCAATATATTGGTCAATTTCGTGTTGGAAAGTCAACAGTAAATTCACTAACACATCCAGCTCATTTTTACTGCATAATAATTCAACATCAGAACACATAATGGTTGATTCATCTTTAATGTTTTCTGCATATATCTTCATATTCCAATATCCCACCCATAGAACACAGGGGACGGTTCTATGTATTTTCGTCCCATGTAGTTTGTTTTTTCACTGACCTTAGTTCAAATATATCATTAAAATATTATTTTGTCAATAAAAGAGGGTTGCAGAGTCGACTCCCCGTTCAAAAGCTCTCCCTCGGTCTTTTTCTGTGAAAAAAACAGCTCCCTCGTCAGAGGGAGCTGAATAAGGTTTAATTAATTGTATTTATTTTGTACCGAAGATTCTGTCACCTGCGTCCCCAAGACCTGGAACGATATATTTATGCTCATTGAGTTTTTCGTCGAGTGCTGCACAATAAACATCAACATCAGGATGTGCTTCTGTGAGAGCCTGAAGTCCTTCAGGAGCTGCGATAATACCCATAAACTTAATTGATTTTGGGTTATATTCTTTAATCTGTGCGATTGCGTCAATTGCTGAACCACCAGTTGCAAGCATTGGGTCAAGAACGATTACTTCACGTTCTTCAATATCTGAAGGAAGTTTGCAATAATATGGAACAGGAAGAGCTGTTGTCTCGTCTCTGTACATACCAATGTGACCAACTTTTGCTGATGGAACAAGTGAAAGAACACCGTCAAGCATACCTGTTCCTGCTCTAAGAATTGGAACAAAAGCAAGAGTTTTACCTGAAATAACCTTTGTTTTTGCCATAGCAACCGGAGTTTCAACTTCAACTTCTGCAAGTGGAAGGTCACGAGTTGCTTCATAGCACATCAAAGTTGCAATTTCAGAAACAAGTGCTCTGAATTCTTTTGAACCTGTGTTTTTATCTCTTAAAAGAGTGAGTTTGTGTTGAATAAGTGGATGATTTGTAATTACTACATTTGCCATTTTTTCTTCCCCCAACTAATTGGATTTTTATATTGTTTTTAATTATATACCCTATTTTTATAATTGACAAGTATTTTATGAATTTTCTATCTCCATAATCTGGTCAATTCTTCTCTGATGTCTGCCACCTTCAAATTCTGTTTCAAGGAAGATGTCAACAAGTTCAAGTGCCAAGCCAACACCAACAACACGGCCACCCATACAAAGAGCATTTGCGTCGTTATGCATTCTTGTAAGTTTTGCGCTGAAATAGTCTGAACAACAAGCAGCACGGATACCTTTAACCTTGTTTGCTGCCATTGAAATACCAATACCTGTGCCACAGCAAAGAATTGCTTTGTCACATTCACCGCTTGTCACCTTTTCACAAGTTGCTTTTGCGATTGGTGCGTAGTCAATTGATTCTGCACTGTATGTGCCACAATCAACATATTCTACACCCTTTTCGTCAAGATGCTTTTTAATTGCTTCTTTTAATTCAAAACCACCATGGTCTGCGCCTAATGCTATCATTTTATATTCTCCTTTTTCAATGAATTCTTATTAAGAAGGTAAGAAGAGCCGAACCTAATACGGTTTTTGACGGCATCTTTTCGCCTATTCTTCGTTAAAAATCTTGTAATACGGGCAGTATGACGGCGATTTTGTGCCTTGAATATGCAAAAATCTACTCGTCAAAAACTGCCTTGCACCGTAAATATTTGAAATTTAGATGAATTTTTACTTTTGAGACAGCAGATTTGCTGACGCAAATCAATGGGGAAAAAGTGAAAATTCGCTGAAGTTCTATATTTACGGCATATTTGGTTCGACTTTTCTCACCTTCAGTTCTCTTTCTGCCTGAGGTACTCTCAAATAGAAAGGAACGAGTTTTGCTGAATCTATAAATTCTTCGTTGTTTTTGACTTTATCTTCTGCAAGTCTGCAAATTGATGAAGCGTGAACATAAAGGATGTTTTCGTTGGCAATCTCAACATTTTTCAATGATTCACAAAGTTTATTATAACACAACTCTGCGCCATCGCCTATAAAAACAATCTTTTTGTCATATTGTTTGAGTTCTTCTCCCAAATCGTCAATGAGTATTGCTTTATCTTCACAAAGTCTGTTTCCATTTTCAAATATTGCAGTATAGACCTGATTACAGCGAGCGTCCATAACTGCACAAGCAATTGAGTCTTCATCTTTAAGTGGCTCTGCGATTGCTTCAAGAGTTGAAACAGCCATACATTTTTTATTTAAAGCATCTGCCATACCCTTAACTGATGCGATGCCAATTCGCACACCTGTAAATGACCCTGGACCATTTGTAATAGCAAACAAATCAACATCTTTAATGCTTTTATTACTGTCTGTCAATGTTTTTTCAACCATCGGCATCAAAGTCTGACTATGTGTAAGCCCATTATTTATAAAATTTTCTGCTAAAATAACGCCATTTTCACTTATTGCCACTGACGCTGTTACAGATGTTGAATCAAGTGATAAAATAATCATATCTGAATTCCCCCGTCAATAGTAATTATACGCTGATTATCGTGTTCACCGCGTTCAATCTGCACACGAATTGTATTCTCGGGCAAAGCATTTTCTATATTCTCGCTCCACTCAACAGCGAGAATTCCCCCTGCTTCATAAAAATCGAAAAATCCACTAGCATACAAATCGTCCCAAGTTTCAACACGATACATATCAAAATGATAAAGTGGTGGATTTCCACCATAATCATTCACAATTGCAAAAGTTGGACTACTGACTTCTTCTTTAACACAGAGAGCTTTAGCAAGTCCGCGAGTGAATGCAGTTTTACCCATGCCAAGCCCACCGAAAAATGCAACAACTGTTCCACCTTTCAAACTTTGCCCAAGTTTTCTGCCTAATTCAGTTGTTTCATCAGTGTTATTTGTAATAAACTTTTGCATAAATTCACCATAAACAATTTTATTTATGATATTTTACCACAGATTTTCATATTAGTAAATTGAAAATTACATATTTTTTAGTGTTTATTTATTGTGCACAAGATATTTGTTGATTAATACAATAAATTGAACTGTTGGTAACTAAAAAATTGCATTTTTTAGTGATTTTGCAGTATTAAATCTGTAAAAATGCAAGTTTTTAGTCAACATTTGTCATTTTTAACAAATTAAAGCGTTGAAATAATGCATTTTTTTTCTATTTTTTGAATTGAAAAATATATATGTAATGTGTTATTATTTTTGCATATTTATAAGGGGGTCCTTAAAATGAATCAATATATTGAAAGAGTTATTGCTGACGTAAAAAAACGCGACGGCGATAAAGCAGAATTTATTCAATGTGTAAACGAAGTTTATGACTCACTCGAAAGAGTTGTTGAAGCACATCCTGAATACGAAAAATATGACATTCTTGGTCGTATGGCAGAGCCAGACAGACTTATCACATTCCGTGTTTCTTGGGTTGATGACAATGGTATGACACAGGTTAACCGCGGTTTCCGTGTTCAGTTCAACTCTGCAATCGGTCCTTACAAAGGTGGTCTTCGTTTCCACCCAAGTGTAAACACAAGTATCGTATATTTCTTGGGCTTTGAGCAGACATTCAAAAACGCTCTCACAGGTCTTCCTATGGGTGGTGCAAAGGGTGGTTCAGACTTTAACCCTGTTGGTAAGAGTGATGCAGAAATTATGAGATTCTGTCAAGCTTTCATGACAGAACTTGCTCGTCACATTGGTGCTCACCTTGACGTTCCTGCTGGCGACATTGGTGTTAGTGGTAAAGAAATCGGTTACCTCTTCGGTCAATACAAGAGAATCAAGGGTAGATTTGAAAACGGTGTTCTCACTGGTAAAGGTCTTACATACGGTGGTTCACTTGTTCGTCCTGAAGCTACAGGTTTCGGTGCAATTTATTACACAAATGAAGTTCTTGCTCATGATGGTGAAAATATCAAGGGTAAGACATTTGCAATATCAGGTTTCGGTAACGTTGCTTGGGGTGCAATCAAAAAGATTGCAGAGCTCGGCGGTATTCCTGTAACACTTAGTGGTCCTGACGGATACGTTTATGATAAAGATGGTATCATTACAGACGAAAAAATCAACTATCTTCTTGAGATGCGTGCATCTGGTAGAGACAAGGCACAAGATTATGCTGACAAGTTCGGTGCAGAATTCTTCCCAGGTCAGAAACCATGGGGCGTTAAAGTTGACGTTGCTCTCCCTTGCGCTACACAGAACGAAGTTACACTTGAAGAAGCAAAGAAAATCGTTGCAAATGGTACAAAATACTATATTGAAGTTGCTAATATGCCAACAACAGCAGAAGCAGTTGCTTACTTCCTCCAGAACGGTGTAACAGTTGCTCCATCAAAAGCAGTTAATGCTGGTGGCGTTTGCGTTTCAGGTCTTGAAATGAGCCAGAACAGCCAGAGACTTGCTTGGACAGCAGAAAAAGTTGACGATATGCTTAAACATGCTATGAAGAATATCTATGATATTTCTGTTGACGCTGCTGCTCGTTACGGTCTTGGTTATGACCTTATCGCTGGTGCAAACATTGCAGGCTTTGAAAAAGTTGCAGAAGCAATGTTAGCACAAGGTATTTATTAATTAACAAAATAAATATTTTATTATAAAAGTAAAACCCTCGTACAATTAAGTACGGGGGTATTTCTTTAGTAATAATCTCAAACAATATATTCAATTCCTAATAATCCAGTTATCCTTGTTGCTTCTATATGTGGACTATTTTCATCATAATCTTCTGAATCTGCCGGAACACTGTGTTCTTTTCCATCCACAAGAATATATGCATAGTGTGTACCATCGTCGTAATAGTAATTCGACACACTGTACACTGCTGTTGTCTTTTCTTTAACATAAAGATTATTTACAAAGAAAACTGTAAGGAAACTAACAAAAGCAAGAAAGATTGTAGCTACCAACACCTGAACATTGGCTGATTTAGTATTATTCTTTTTCTTTCTTAACAATTTAGGAAACAGAATAACAAAAGCAATACCAAATACAAACAGAGAAAAAGTAAAATATGTTTTGAAATTCAACACTGAAACAAGTAAAGAAATCAATGTTGCAAATAATAGTAAAGAAACTTGACGAAATTCATATCCTTCTCTACTACTGCTTTTTTCACTTGAAAACAGATTATAATAAAAATATTTTTCAGGTTTAGTAAAACTCAATAGCGCAAAATACCAAAAGCTACCAATGACAACTAATTTGCAAATTGAACACCATAAATTGTTACTGGGAATTCCAGTTGCAAAACATTGAATAGTGAACACTGATGCAAATACGGATACAATATTATATATAAATGTGTTTTTATTCTCATTTTGAACTCTTTCAAATTCAGATACAGGTGTCTCTTTAAAAAGCTTTTCATCATAACCATCAAAACTTAAAAATTCTTCTAATTCTGACAAATCAACATGAAACTCAGGTACCATAGGAAACTTACGTTTACCATTTGTCATATAAATTACAGTTTCATTATCAGTATCGACTGTATACCATATTTCTTTTATATTATGAAACATTAACTCAAAATTTTTCTTACCCTTAAATTGTTTTGAGCTTTCAAAATCAGTAATCATAGTATTAAGAGCAACAGAAGAACACTTTTTAATAAAAAAGCTATTCTTTCTTTTAACTATCTGATAATAAGATTTAGTGTTTTTTCTATGTACAATTATTGATTTTTGTCCATGTTGAACTGCATTTAACAATTCTTTTGTTTTGCTCTCTGTTAATTGATGTTTAAACAAATTTTTATGTTTTCCAAACATTGAAACGCCAAACTCACCAAACAGTAAAGCAATTAACCCATTATTTAATCTATAAAAGAAAACTGCATTAAGTGCTAATGATACGAGGAATAGTATCCAAAAGCCAACCTCAAAATAAAGTGATGTAAGCAATGAAGCTAATAAGCTTAATCCAGCACCCAAAAGAAACATATACGTATTTAGTTTTTTAAAGTCAAGTTTTGTTAAATCAATTTTCATAATATATCACCAAAATATATTTATTGAAATTAGTATATCATATAGAATTTTGAAATTCAACAATAAAAAAAGACCTTCGATTGAAGGTCTTTTGGGTTATGTACCCTGAAAACTGAACAAAGGAGTGAAGTTGAGAAATTGTACATAGAAACCAAGTTTTAATGGTCAAGCCCTCGACCTATTAGTACTGGCAAGCTAAACACGTCACCGTGCGTACACCTCCAGCCTATCAACCATGTAGTCCACATGGGGTCTTACTAGCTTATGCTATGGGAAATCTTATCTTGGAGATGGCTTCACGCTTAGATGCTTTCAGCGTTTATCCAATCCGCACATAGCTGCTCGGCCGTGCTCCTGGCGGAACAACCGATGCACCAGCGGTGCGTCCATCCCGGTCCTCTCGTACTAGGGACAGCGCTCCTCAAATTTCCTACGCCCACAGCAGATAGGGACCGAACTGTCTCACGACGTTCTGAACCCAGCTCGCGTACCACTTTAATCGGCGAACAGCCGAACCCTTGGGACCGAATTCAGCCCCAGGATGTGATGAGCCGACATCGAGGTGCCAAACCTCCCCGTCGATGTGGACTCTTGGGGGAGATCAGCCTGTTATCCCCAGGGTAGCTTTTATCCGTT
>JAZQWV010000005.1:0-65032 GCA_045632525.1 Candidatus Fimenecus sp. | reverse complement strand
GCAATTTGAGCAGATATCAACTTTCAAATCATCTTTAGTTGAACGAGTTTCAAATGTTGCACCGCAAGCGCACTTAACTGTTACTGTTTTATACTCTGGATGGAGTCCCTGTTTCATGACAATTGTCACCTCTTTCAGTACATATTTACATAGCCTAATAAGTTTAGCACAAGAAAATACAAAAATCAAGTATTTTTTTCAAGTTTTACAGAAATTTCTTTTGAGAGTGCAAATGAATATAAAGTTACACTGACATCAGTTAACCCAAAACATTGTTCTGCTGCCATTTTATATATTCTCATTTGCTCTTTATATCGATTTATAATTTCTGTTTCGTCGGATACCTTATCGGTTTTATAATCGATAATCTCTCCCCTGTCGCCATTGATAATTAGTCCATCAATTACACCTTGCACAACGACTTTTTCATTGCTTGCTATTTCAGGAAGATTTTCGATGGCAACTGTTGCCGGAATACTCATTGCAAATTCTTGTTCTTTTAAAAATTTATCGGCTGAACAAATTCGTTTATACATATCACTCTGGAAGAATTTTTCCAGTTTCTTTATATCAACTGCATCTACTTCTTCTTTTGTGAATTGTTCATTATGGACTAAGCGTTCAAGTTCTTTCTCTACATTTTTGCCTGCGTCGTTCATATTGCAAAGTTCCATAAAACGATGCATCAATGAGCCACGCTGTGCGGGGGTTAGTTCATCCTTACCCATAAACGCAGGGCGCTCACTTGCAAGATATTGAAGATTATCATCTTTTTGCATTGACGACGCCGCATATTTAATTGGTATTTCTGACAGAGATGCAAACGGATATTCATAAGATAATTTAGCGGAAATATCTTTTAAAACATCTTTATCAACTTCAAATACTTTTTGCTCTTCTTCGGCTGTCGAAATATTCAAAATACTATCAACAATTTCAAAGTCGATTTTTGGACTTTGTGGATTCTTTGCGCAATAAAGCAAGTTGCTCATTTTAAGTGAAGGATGGTTTAGCATTGCCATTATAACCCATTGCATTGCGTTTGAGCACATTGACAATGGCACAGAAGAATCTATAAAATTACCATAATAAGTATTGTATAAATCGGTTATCTTCTTTTCAGTATCGTGCATTGAGCCAACAATATAGAGTTTTTCTTCTGCACGAGTCATTGCAACATATAGCACTCTGATTTGCTCTGCAAACTCTTCTTGGTGGTCATAAAATCTTATTGAATTGACCGGCAAGGTTGTGAAATCTTTATGCTGATTTGGGAAATAACGAGATGTCGCAACACCTAAATGTCTATTGACCTTAACCTTGTTGTAATCAATTCCGTTATTACCAGAAGAGCAATTTGCAATGAATACTACCGGAAATTCAAGACCTTTGCTCTTATGAATTGACATTATACGAACAGCATCGTCGTTCTCTGTCAACTCATTTGCGCCTTCTAAATCCTTTTTGTTTTTACGGATTTTGTCAAGATAGCGAATAAAACCTGAAAGTCCTGAACCACCCATTGCTTCATAGTTTTCTGCATAGTTAATTAAAAGTTCTAGATTCAAAACTCTCTTTTCGCCATTATCCATTGCACCCACGATTGAATCATAAGATGTCATTTCGAAAATGCGACGGATTAGACTGCCTATATCCATTGTTACTGACAAGGTGCGAAGAATATAGAGCATATCTAAAAACTCTTTGACTTTCTCGTCTTTATCATATTGATTTTTCACAACATTATAAAGATTACTTTTTCGGTCTTGGTTTCTATATCTTGCCAAATCGTCTTCTGTGAACGGACAAAGTGGTGATAACATTACAGAAACTAATGGGACATCTTGAACCGGATTATCAATAATTTTAAGCATTGACACCACAGTTACAATTTCGCGACTTTCAAAAAATCCACCCTGTTTTGTAAAATGAGCAGGAATTCCCATTTCGCTGAGAACTCTTGCAACTATTTGAGCTTTATCTTTGACTGCTCGCATAAGAATGCAGATATCGCTATATCTTATTGGTCGTTCTTCACCTTTTTTGCCAACTAGTGTTTTTGATGAAACAAGTTCGTTAATAATCGAACCGATATGGCACGCTTCTTTTTCTAAATCTGAACCCCTTGTTTTTTCAGTTTCAACAATATGCACGGATACATTTGGTGAACTGTCTTCACCATAATTGCCACCAAAATCTAGACGCTCACTCTTTTTATAATCGATTCCACAAGTTTTTCTCGTCATTAGAAAATCGAAGAAGAAATTGATACCATCAACAATGCCCTTTCGGCTTCTGAAATTCTTATCTAGATTTATTGTTGCAGGATAATTTTTGCCGTCATATTCGTTGAATGAATCTTTATAATTCAAAAAGATTTCGGGCATTGCCTGACGAAAACGATAGATACTCTGTTTCACATCACCAACCATAAATTTATTGGTATTATCTTTTGAAATTGCAGAGAACAAAGTATCTTGTGCGTCGTTTGTATCTTGAAACTCATCAATGAATATTTCTTCAAAACTATCTGACAATTCTTTTGCCAAATCAGTTTTCTTGTATGTTCCATCTTCATTGAAATCAACTAATATATCCAATGCAAAATGCAAAATGTCAGAAAAATAATATGTATTATTTTCTTCTTTGCGTGCTTTCAAGCGTTCGATAAATTCTAAAACGCATTCTTGAATAATTTTCATTATAGGACGAAGATACTCTATGTCCTCGTAGAATTCCTTTTCTGTACAAATTAAATATTTGCCTATTTGCGCAAGATATTTCTTGATACTATCACGACGACCTTTAAGTTCATCGTAATAACAATCTTTTTCGTCCTTTGGTACTCTTGGAAAAGTGCCAAACTTAAGTGAATCTGACAAAAATTTGATTTCGTCCCATTTTTCAGGATTTGACTCAATCATTTTAAGAATTTCGTCAAGAGAAGATATAATTGGGGTTAAATCGTTTGTTAAAGCACCTAACAAAGTTGAGTTTTGAGGTGCATCGTCGATTATATCCTGTGCTTTGATTTTTGTGTATTCAACAACTTGTGAGAGTTGTTCTAAAGAATATTTGCCCCATTTAGTTTGGTGAATGGGCAAATCTTTATGATAGTCTGCAAAGGCGCTTTCTATCCACATTTCTGGATTTGGTGATGCAATTGCAAACTCATAAAGTGAGAGAATCGACTCAACAAGGCTTGTGTCAGACTTGCCCGTTGAGAAAAGTTCTAAAAGGTCTTTTGTTTCTTCTTCGGGGAATGAATAAAGTTCTTCTAAAACTTCGTCTGCGACTTCTCTTTTCAACATATCGTGTTCGATGTCTGAAAGCAAAGTATAGTCAGGAGCTATGCCCACCTGTTCAAAATTATCCTTTACCAACTGGCCACAAAAACTATCCATTGTTGAGATTTGGGCATTTGGTAAATACATTTTTTGTCTTTTAAGATATTGATTATTGGGTTGCTCTCTTATAAGCTCTGAAAGTCGTTTTGAAATTCTCTCTTTCATTTCAGATGCGGCGGCTTTTGTGAAGGTTACTATAAGAAGTTTTTCAATGTCAACGGGATGATTAGCATCTGTTATGAGCTGAATTACACGCTCAACTAAAACCGCAGTCTTACCTGAACCTGCAGCTGCAGAAACGAGAACTGTGCCATTGCGTGATTCAATTGCTTGAGCTTGGGGTTTAGTCCATTCTCTGCTCATCATCTTCACCTCTTAACATAGAAATAGCATCGTCAAATTTTGGAACTTCAAATTCATTTATTGAGTCGTCTTCTTCACGCTTGCACACATCTTTAAACTGACACCACACACAAGCATCTTTAATCGGCAAAGCAGAAATATTGCCTTCGTGCAACTCATTTGCCATTTTTCTGATTGACTCATTAACCTTATCTTTCAATCTGTTCAAAGATTCAAGTGAGATAATTTTGCCCTTTAATGAGCCTGTTTTTTCATCATAGCTTGCAGGCAACAAGGCACCATTATATTTACTATCCATTGCTTCAAACACTTGCATATTATTTAAAATCATACCGTCCATACTAAGCTCTATGCAAGATGCTTCAAGCACTTCTTGTTCATTAGAATCTTTCTTTATTGATGCAGATGCTACCTTTGGATTTTTTGCTTGGAAATATAACACACCTGCAGGAATTATATTGTCACCATAATAGCTCTTGCCATTTTCCCAAATTGCAAAAAGATAAATGAGCATTTGCATATTAAGTCCGTAGAAAACTTCGCCTAAGTTAAACTCTTTACCACCTGTTTTATAGTCAACAACGCGCAAGAATGTATTATCTTGTGTTTTGAACATATCAACACGGTCAACACTACCAACAACTCGCACTGTACCACCATTTATAAGTTTCACTTCATAAGGATCAATTGCGCCATCGTGATTAATGCTCAATTCAAAATCAACAGGGGTGAATTCGCATGCTTTAAATTCAACAATAAGTCTTATTAAAACCTTATAAGCAGTTTCTTTAATAAGCTTTATTGTTCTCTCAAAGGTTGCAGATTTGTTTTCATATCCGCCCATTTCGTCATTGATATATTCATCAATGATTGTTTCAATATGTTTGTTAATTTCATTATCAGTCATTTTGATAATTGTTGCTTTTTCATTGTTGAACAAGAATTTTTCCATTACATAGTGAATAAGTGTACCAGACAAAGCTGCATCAATTTGTGCTTCTTTTCTTGGTTTTGCTTTGAGACCATATTCACAAAAATATTCAAATGGACATTTATAGAACTTTTCTACTCGAGAAGCAGACATATACATATTCTTGCCAAAGAAATCTGCGGCAAGGTCTTTATCAAGAATTTTGAATTCTTTGTTGTTTGCTCTGCTAATTTTTAATACTTCATTTTTGCCGTCATTCTCATTAAAATACTCTTTTAATGTTTCACCTAGAACCGAGCCTTTCATGGCTTCGCCCGCCATAATTGCAAATGCAGAATTACGGCTTTCAATTCTATCTAATTTAGAGTATTCATTTCTGATATTACATTTAGGGAATGTCTTGATAATATCAGTCACCATTTCAGATGGTGTTAATGCAGATGAATCACCACTCATTGATGAATAAGTGAGATAAAGTTTGTCAGTTGCAAGAGTTGCAGCATGATATGCAATAAAGTTTTCACTAACACTGTTATATTCTAGATTACTGATAATTTGCATTCCGTTATTTATGAGTTCACAGCGTTCAAAGTCGTTAAACAAAACACCTGATGAACTTTCTGCTGGGAAAACACCTGTATTTGCACCCATAAGGAATACTACTTTTGGTGCAGACGCACGGATTCTGTCAGCTCCACCAATGATTACTTCGTCCATTCCATTTGGAATTACACCAATGTTTTTGGACGCAACAAAGAGATTGAACAATTCAGAATATCGTTCAATTGAAATGTCAGTATTACCGATTGCAAAATAAAGACCATCTAACACTTCGGTAACAATTTTCCATATTCTAGCTTGTTCAAGAGCTAATTCTAATTCATTGCTATCTTTAAGATTTTGTGTAAAAACTTTTAAGTTTCCGTCAATTTTATTCTTTTGTAAGAATGTAAACAATGCTTTAGACATAGACTCGCCATCAGAGTCTTTCATTTGCTTTTTCAAAAGAGAAATTGGCGCAACTATTCTTTGACGAAGTGCATTTATATTTTCTAAAAGTCCATTTGAATGGTCTGTTACTAATTCACCAAATCCGTTTGGGTTTTCGGTCCATTCTTCAAGCCAAACTGACGGACGAATTTTCCACATAAGGCAATAATCTTCTAAGAGTGCGATTTCTTCGACTGTGAAACCGAAAAGTTGAGTTTTTAAAAGTCTCAAAATTCTTTCAGTTTCAAAGCCTTTAACTAAAATATCTAAAAGGCATTTCAAGAAGACGATTAATGGTTGTGTGTCAACTGGTTGACGATTATCATGGAAGCAATCAATATCATATTTTCTGAAAGCTGATGCCAAATCTTTTTTATAATTTTCTTCTTGACGGACAATAACTGCAATATCACGATAACGAAGATTTTCTGTGCGAACAAGTTTTTTGATTTCTGACGCTACCACGCCACATTCATCGGTTTTTGTTCGACAAGGGATAATTGTAATTGCACTTGCATCTTCTTCATAGACATTATCTTTATTCGCAAAGAAGTTTTCTTCAAGAAAATTGAGTTCATCTTTTTTGAATTCTTTTTTAGAATATAGAACCTTTTCAGGCGCAATTTTAATGCCTATTTTATTTGCGATTGATTTGAGTTTTTTAATCTCAACTGTTGAATTATAAAAAAGCTCATATCTCTGATTGTTTTTAGATGTATCGCAACAGAATGTTACAAACACATCTTCTGCTTGGCGCATAATTTCACTTAACACGGCATATTCCTGACCTGAAAATCCAGAAAAGGCGTCAAAGAATACAACTTTATTCTTGAAATAATCAACTTCTGCCAACAAGTCTGCAAGCATGTCAAGATAAAGTGTGCTATCGTTAAATCTTTTTGACATCAAAGCATCATAGCAAGCAAATATTGATGAGAGTTCAGAAATTTTTGAGGCAAATGATTTTTTATTTACAACTTCTGCAAATTTTTCTAACTCTTCATTTGATATTTTGCATTTTTTGATTTCACGGTGAAAATCTAGAATTTGACTTATGAGTTCGGGATGCTTTTTATAACGACAAAATACAGTGAGTTCATCTTCAAGAGTTTCAATTGCTCGGCTCATAAGAACTGCTCGAACTCCATCGTCAGCAGTCTTCTTATCTAATTTGCCGTATTGGGACAAAAGCCTTTCACTAAGTCGTGAAAAGCTTAAAACTTCAACATTATTAATTTTTTCATTGCCTAAAAGTTCGAGCATTCCCCTTTCAGTTTCAAAAGAAAATTGCTCGGGTACAATAATAACGGCTTTGCCACTTATCTGTTTGGCAATCTTTGTTGCAAGATTACGAATATATCGGGTTTTGCCACTACCTGTACGACCTGTGATAATGTTGAGCATATTTTTTGCCCCTTTTTATTTTAATTTGAAAAGTTTTGCACCGTGAGTATTAACTGTGCAAATGAATTTATCTGCTACTTTTCCTATATCTTCTTTAGCCCATAAATCGCGGAGTATGTATTCCCCTGCTAAATCAAGTTTTGACAAATCAACTGTGATTTCGGCATTTTCAGGTGACACATTGAATACTGCGATTAATGGTTTGTTGTCAGAAGAAATTGCAGTCCAGATGATTGTATTTTCATCTCTGTATGCTTGTTTTCCATCGCGAGAATTTTGGTTAACATCAAGGACTTCTTCGTTTGTCATAAGAGAAAGAGTCCATTCGTCGTTATTTCTCATTTCACCACCAAACATAAGTGGTGAACGGAATATTGACCAAAGTGTCATAAGAGTAATTTGCTCGTCTTTTGTGAACTGTGTATATCTGTCTTGTGGTCCATGACAAGTACCATTTCTTGAAAGATTGCCAAGTGGTAACATATCGCAATCTGGCCAACAACCCTCGCTCACGAAAGGCGCCCATTTTTCGCACTTATCGAACATTTCATAGAGTTTGTCCCACCAGTCCCAGAAATCGCCTGTAAGACGCCACATATTCGCGTATTGGCACAAATGGTCGGCTACTGATAATTCAGCAGGTCCTGGTGAAAGACTCAATACAATATCACGACCTGTTTTGTCAATTGCTTTTCTTATCATTTCAACTTCTTCACGAGCTGAATATGGGTTATCCCATTTTCTGAATTCTGTAACACAGATGTCATCAACTTTTACAAAGTCAATGCCCCATTTTGCGTACATATCGAAAATAGAATCGTAATAAGCCTGTGCACCTTCGCAATTATACATACCATACATATCTGTATTCCAAGGGCAAACGGAGAAATGATGCACAACCTGACGAGCGGTTTTATCTGTGCCTAAAATAGGTGTATTCTGATGGACTGCCTGACGAGGAATACCACGCATAATGTGAATACCGAATTTGAGTCCCATTGCGTGAATTTTATCAGCAATTGGTTTAAATCCTAATCCACCCTTTGATGATGGAAAACGATTCTCTGCTGGAATAAGACGGGAATACTCATCCATACAAAGCTCTGTGAAATTATTATAATCGTTGTTTTTAGCTTTTGGCTCATACCATTGAATATCACAGACAACATATTGCCAACCATAATCTTTAAGGTATTTTGCCATATATTCTGCATTGCCTAAAAGCTGTTCTTCGTTAACGGCTGCACCATAGCAATCCCAACTATTCCACCCCATTGGTGGTGTTTTTGCAAGTTTGTTTTTATCCATAAAAATCACCTTAATCTAAAACTACGCTCTTTTTCTTGCCTTTTTTATCGCGTGGATACTCACGAATTCTAGTAATGTATTCGCAGTTTACAATATCGCACTGACCGTTGCTGTTTTCGACTTCAAGCCAACCCTCATTACAAGATTTGATTATGCCTGTTATTTGAGACGAAGATGTGCAAGTATAAATCAAACATTCTTTGCCAATGTATTTTTCAATAAGTGCTGTCATATTTGTCTTTCCCCTTTTCTTACGAAGATGTTTACGAATTATATTAGTATTTCTTTCACGAATCATTATAATGAAAAGTATAAATAATATGAAATATATATACCACATTGAATCCATAAAACACACCTCCTATATTCTTTGATATATTCTAACATTTTGTTGAGATTTTGTAAACAAAACAAAGTGTAAAAAAACGGACTTAGTGACGAATTTTAAATGATATTTTTATATAGATTTTTTGTAAAAAAGTTCTTGACAACACTTATTATTTATGATAATATATACAAGCCCAATACGGAGAGATACCGAAGTGGTTATAACGGAACGGTCTTGAAAACCGTCGTACGGCAACGTACCGTGGGTTCGAATCCCACTCTCTCCGCCAGATGCGGGTTGTAATTTAATTACAGCCCGCTTTTTAATTAAATAACGCTTAAACACGTTACACTTGCAGAAGTACTCAAGTTGGTGACGAGGCGCCCCTGCTAAGGGCGTAGGCCGGGAAACCGGTGCGAGAGTTCGAGTCTCTCCTTCTGCGCCAAATAATCCTATACACCTTTTGGTGTGTGGGATTATTTTTTTATATAGAGAGACGAGAACTATTAGTCCATGTGCGACGGTTTGCCGTAATTTGCAATATTCAATTAAAAATGTTATAATGTTTGCAGAGGTGATTATATTGGGAGAGAACAAACTTGTGGAAAAAGTTAATGAGCTTGTAGGCAATTATGAAAACCAATTAAGTGAGCTTGGTATTAAATGTAAGGTTTCTAAAAAGTATTTTGAGACAAATGCACCTGCACCTTATATGCATAATGACACTCATTTTTTAGATATGCTACTTGAACGCCTTGCTACCAAGCGTGAGAACAAATATTGGAAATATCAACGCAATCGTTATAACTGCATTGTTATTACCTTTTTACCAATTATAAACGCCTCAAAGAAACAAGAATATAAAGAATACTCGTTTTTACTTAATAAAACTGAACGAGTTGATATAGGTTTTAAACCAAAAGAGAAAAATTATAAAGAAGAAAAAATTCTTAAAAGAATTGAAAAGCGTACTTTAAAGTTTATTGAGAAATCAAAAAACAAAACTCCTGAATTAGCTTGTAAAGCTAATTTGGTCGATAAATTCAGATATGTTAACAGTATTAAATACACCTATAAACAAAGAATTGGAAATCATGATAAAAGTTTTTGGGATACTGTACTTTCAGTTGGATTTTTACTTTTAGTTATCTTAATTATGTTAATAATATGTTTCATTATATAAAACAAGCCACTCGTTTTGAGTGGCTTGTTTTTTACGGGACGATGTGGGCATCGTCCCCTACATTATTCAAATGTTACATTGATATCGTTGTTTTCTGTTGTGATGAGAATTTTGTTGATTGTTGTACCGAGATTATCAATCATAATTGTTGAAACTTTGTCTTCGATATTGCGACGGATAACATTTCTCAAATCACGAGCACCACGAACATTGCCGTCCATTTTTGAAACAATCGCAGATGGTGTGTTATCGTCGTAAATGAACTGAATGCCTTTATCTTTAAGCACTGTTTCGATTTCAGAGAGCATAAGAATTGCAATTTTCTTATAATCTTCTTCGTCGAGTGGGTTGAACACAACGATTTCGTCAACACGGCCGATAAATTCAGGTCTCAAGAATTCATTAAGTGCTTTAAGCACCTTTTCTCTTGAAATGTCTTTATCTGTTTTGCCGAATCCTAATGATGTTTCTGATTTATGGCTACCAGCATTTGATGTCATAATAATCACAGTGTTTGCAAAGCTGACTGTGCGACCATGAGCATCATTTGTTTTGCCTTCGTCAAGGATTTGAAGAAGAATGTTCATTACATCGGGATGTGCTTTTTCAATTTCGTCAAAGAGAATAATTGAATATGGCTTTCTTCTCACCTTTTCTGTAAGTTGACCTGCTTCGTCATAGCCAACATATCCTGGAGGTGAGCCGATAAGACGAGAAACTGAATGTTTCTCCATAAACTCACTCATATCAAGACGGATAAGTGTTTCAGGTGTATCAAAAAGTTCTGTTGAAAGTTGTTTAACAAGTTCAGTTTTACCTACACCTGTTGGACCTACAAAAATAAATGATGCAGGGCGTTTTTGAAGTGTCAACTGAATTCTGCTACGCTTGATTGCATTTGCAACGGCTTTAACAGCATCGTCTTGACCGATAACTTTTTCCATAAGTCTATCTTCAAGACCTTTAAGACGGTTGATGTCACCTTCTACAACTTTTGTTGCAGGGATACCTGTCCATAAGTTTATAACTCTTGCCAAGTCGTCTTCTGTAACATTATTATCTTTTGCTTTTTCTTGAAGCTCGGGTGCTTTACCTTCACAAACTGCAAGTTCGCCTTTTGTTTTATAAAGGTCTTCATAGACGGGGTTCAAGTCTTCGTCATTTTCAGGATTAGCAATTCTCTCTTCAAGTGCTTCAATCTCTTTTTTGAGAGTTGCAATTTTCTTTTCGTTGATTTCGTTTTCGCTGATTGCTTTGTTGCGAAGATTTGCACAAGTACAAGCTTCGTCCAAAAGGTCAATTGCTTTATCTGGCAAGAATCTGTCTGTAATATATCTTTCTGAAAGAGTTACTGCTTTATATACAAGATTATCGCTAATTTGCACTCTGTGGAAAAGTTCATAGTAGGCTTTGATACCAACAAGCATTTTATAAGTATCTTCGATTGATGGTTCTTCAACTTTTACAGGTTGGAAACGTCTTTCAAGAGCAGCGTCTTTTTCGATATGCTTTCTGTATTCATTGAAGGTTGTTGCACCGATAACTTGAATTGCACCACGAGAAAGAGCAGGTTTCAAGATGTTTGCAGCGTTCATTGAGCCTTCTGCATCACCTGTACCAACAAGATTATGAACTTCGTCAATAAAGAGAATGATATTACCTTCACTCTTTACTTCTTCAACAAGGCCTTTAATTCTGCTTTCAAACTGACCACGGAATTGTGTGCCAGCAACAAGAGCAGTAAGGTCAAGAAGATGAATTTCTTTATCAATAAGTTTTGCTGGGACATTACCCTCTGCTATTCTTTGTGCAAGCCCTTCTGCGATTGCAGTTTTACCAACACCGGGTTCACCGATTAAGCAAGGGTTATTCTTTGTTCTTCTACATAAAATCTGCACGGCACGGGCAATTTCTGTATCACGACCGATAATTCTGTCAAGCTCGTTATTTCTTGCTTTCGCAGTCAAATCGGTACAATACATAGATAGCATTTTTCTCTTATCGCCCTTATTCCCCTGCTTTTTCTTGCCTTTTGGTGCATTTTTCTTGTCACCATTAAGGTCTTTGATATTTTCTTCAGGTACATCCATTGGCATCATACCAAGATTTTGCATAAATGGAAATGTTGATGCTCCACCCAATTCAAAGCCATCTTCGCCCATACTTTCCATCATCTGTTCCATCTGGGTTGTCATATCTTCAAGTTGGTCTTCGGTTATGCCCATATTCTCCATCATCTGTTTAATGGGACCTATATTCATTTCCATTGCACATTGGATGCAATAACCCTCATTTGTTGTTTTTTCGCCTTCCATCTTTGTTACAAAGATAACTGCGGGTCTTTGTTTGCATTTACAGCAAATCATATTTTTGTTCATTATAAATTAGTCCTTTTTCTTTGAGTTTTCGATAATCTGTTTGATTGCACTTGGAAGATAACTGAAAAATGCAATAAATGTAAGCACAACAGCTATTATTACAAGCACAAACATAAGTGGTTCAGGAAGTGTATATTTTTCAAAACCTGCAATATGTGTGATAGCGCCAACTTCTGGTCCAAAGCCGATAATCACAACCATAATTACATAAAATGCACAAGTTGCAAGTTTACCCCAAATTTCTGCTGCAACAGGACGAGTACCAAGTGCAATAAGCACAACGCTGCCCAAAATCATAATTATTTCTTTTGCAATAAAGAGCAAGAACACCCAAGCAAAAGCTTGCATTGATTCACTGTTAGCTGACTTAAACTGCAAGAAAAGTACAATTGCGATTGCAAATATTGTAAGTTTATCTGCTACAGGGTCTAAAAGTTTACCCAAATTACTAACCTGATTAAATTTTCTTGCAATTTTACCGTCAAACAAATCTGAAAGTCCTGAAAGTGCAAGCACAATGAGCGACCACCAGATTTCGCCCTTATTATAAAGCACTGCAAAAACAGGAATTAAAGCGATTCTGATTACTGAAAGCAAGTTTGGAATTGTCAAACAGCCATCAAAAATAACTTTCAAATTTTCTTTTAATGTTAATTTCTGTTCACTCATAATTACACCTCATTATTTAATAACAAATTCTTTAAGAGAATCTATTAACGGATTGATTTCATCAAGCAAACCAACCACAAAAGAGTCATTCACTGCAACTGATAATTCGCCCTCGCCACCGCCAAAGATGAAACGAAGTGCTGTGCAGATAACCAAAAGTACAAGAGCACCTTTAATTGCACCCAAAACGCCACCAAGACTCTTATTAAGTGATTTAACAAGTGGAATATTAAAGAGTTTTGAAATGAGTTTTGCTACAAATTTCAAAACTATCATTAACACAACTGCTAATAAAATAAAGATAATTATTGTCAATGCACCAACAACAATTGGTTCTGCGATTTTATCAACAAGACTTTGTGCAAGATTCTGTGAATCAATTTTCTGTGATGCAATCTGGTCTTTAATAGTTGAAATTTCAACACCTGCTGATGATGCCAATGAAACTGCAAAATCAGGAATTGAGTCTAAAACTGCATTTGCTGTTTCTGTTACTGACAAAGCATCAACATTTTCATTAATTTGTTCTTCAAGTGCATTCACAATTTCTTTTTCAACAAAACCATCATAGACTGATTGTGCAATTACAGGACTTATCTGGAATGACAAGAAGATTGCTGCAACAACTGCTACAAGTTCTAATAATGTTCTTACAAAACCTTTTTTTGCTGCAGTTATTACATAAGCTGCGAAAACTGCGATAAGAATAACATCTAAAATTATTGACATATAAATCACCTCATAAATTAGTCTTTATCTTTGTTATCCCCTACTGATGAGTAAAGGGTAATTGCGTCGGATGAATAAATGTATGTATTTCTTGAATTGACGAGAACTTTTTGTGCGTCAGCATTTACTTCGGCACTACCACAAGGTTTGCCTTTCATTGTAAACATCTGCACATTGCTACCTGTAAGGACTGCCACATATTTACCATCAGTTGAAACGGATTTAACCATTCCCTCAATTTCTTGGGTAAAGAGTTCTTTACCTGATTTATTATAAACTTTAATTATTTTCTGAGTTGTACTTGAATATTTTGAGAGAACAAGTATTGCGTTGTTATTATCTGAAATAAAGAGTTGATAAGTTGTATTGACTGAAACATCAACCTTTTCTTTAACTTCATTACCATTGATAATTTCGCAGACATTGTTTCCCATTACCATTACAGTTTCATTTGAAAGGAACTTAACATTCGCTATTGCTGAATCTGTATATTCAAATGTTGCTGTAGGTTCTATTTTGCTCTTATTGAAGATGTGTACCTTTGTATAAACTGAACCGTTATTTACACCCAAGACAGCCACTACAAAGTTTTTGCCATTATCAGAAATATCGCAAGAAACTATATGCTCTTTTGCACATTTCCAAGCAAAGACCTGTTCACGATTGCTGTCGAATACGGTCAACATACTCTCTGCATTATCTGCTCTTGTTGCTATTGCAACTGAGCCGTCTTTTCCCATCTCACCTGTTAAGATTATGTGTTCCATTTCTTTTTCATAGAGCACTCTTGTCTTTGACTGAACTCTGAATTTCTTTGAGCCTTCATCAAAAAGAAGAATTCGGCCACTATTGGTGCTGATTACAGGATAATCATAATCATGAGCAATATTTGAAATTTCTTTTGCTGTGGAATTCAACACTTTAACATTGGAATCATAGACTAAAACCAAGTCTGAATTTGTGAGTCCCACATCTTCGATTTCTATACTGTTTACGCTATAAGGATAACCTTCACCCGTGCCAAGTTTCGCCATTGCAGATGCAAAATAGTCACTGACAGTTGAGAATGTTACGCCACCAAACTGTGCAGCAGCAATTAAAATTAACAATAAAACCACAAGAATAATTGCAAGCAATTTCATTGTTTTAACTGTTTTATTGCTGACACCTTTTTTCATTATTTTATCGAGTTTTATTGGCTTTTTCACCTTTTTCTTTTGTGCCACTCAAATCACCACACATCAATAATAAACTTTATTGAGATATAACCCACAAGCCTCTGCAGTTACGCCTGCATTATCACGATTTTTACTTTCTATAATCTGCAAAATTGTACCTTTTTCGATTTTACCCCTTTGAATATCGAGCAAGGTACCCACAATAATTCGCACCATATTATATAAAAATCCATTACCTCTGACTCTGATTTCAACTAAATCGTCTTTTCTTGAAACAGAGCAATCATAGATTTCACGAGTTTTATCTTGCACTTCACTACCTACACTACAAAAAGCAGAGAAATCGTGAATTCCAACAAATGATTTTGCTTGCGTATCAAGCATTTCTGCATCTAATTCATAAGGGTAAAACATTGCTTTATTTTCATAGAAAGGGTTGCGATATCTTCCGTTATAAATTAAATAAACATACTCTTTACCACAACTGTCATATCTTGCGTGAAAGTCGTAATCAACCTCTTTGCAATCATAAACTGATATTTCGGGTGGAAGATAAAAATTAAGTGCATCGGGTATTTTTTCTGTTGGAACATTACATTCTGTTCGCACATTACAACAGAACATATTAGCATGAACTCCTGCATCTGTACGACTGCACCCTATTATATTTTCATCTTTGCCATTTATATTTTTAAAAGCGTTACATAATTCTTGCTGAACGGTATTTCCATTAGGTTGAATTTGCCAACCGTGAAAACTTGTTCCGTTATATCGCAAGACCAAAAGTAAATTCCGCATTATATTCACCACAATAAATATTGAGTAAGATTATGGAAGCTATCACTAAAATTACTGCTAAAAGACCAAGATAATCTCTTTTTGAGAATTTTAATGCATTCATTGTTGTTTTGCCCTGTCCCCCGTTATAACAACGGCAAGTCATTGCATTTGCCAACTCATAAGCGCGTCTTATTGAGTTAAAAAGCAAAGGAATAAACAACGGGATAAGTGCTTTTGCGCGTTTTATGATGCTACCCTGTTCAAAGTTTGCACCACGGCTTTTTTGGGCACTCATAATTTTATCAACTTCTTCAATGAGAGTTGGAATAAAGCGCAAAGCAATTGTCATTATCATTGTTATTGTGTGAAAATCAAGTCCAATTTTCTTGAATGGTGCAAAAATACGGTCAAGTCCGTTTGTAAGTGATGTTGGGGATGTTGTATATGTGAGCATTGTGCTCATTACAATAAGCAATGATATTCTCAAAGCCATAAATACAGCAGTCAACACGCCACCGCTTGTAATTTTGATTTTCCACACATCGACAAGTGTAATTCCACCATCGTTGTAAGCAATTTGCAAAATAGATGTGATTACAACAATCAAAATGATTGGTTTTAAACCTTTCAAAACTGATTTAAGTGGAATTTTTGAAATCGCTATCACCAATGCTGTTATTCCAAAACAAAATGCCAATGAGATAAAGTTATTTGAAAGAAACACCATCACAATAAATGATGTTACAAACAACAATTTCATTCTTGGGTCAAGTTTGTGAACAACGGAATCCATTGGAAAATACTGACCGAGAGTGATGTCTTTAATCATTGTTCACACTCCCCTCAAAAAGTCTTTTGAGTTGCGTGTATCCCTGCTCAACTGTGTAAACCTTTTCGCTGACGGGATAACCCTTTTCACGAAGTTTTATAAACACTTCTGTGATTTGTGGAACTGAAAGACCAATCTCACGAAGATGGGCGCTATTCTCAAAAATCTCGTCAACTGAACCCGTTAAATCGACTTTTGCGTCGTTCATAACGATAACTTTTGTAGCAAAACGAGCAACATCATCCATACTGTGTGAAACAATAATAACAGTGCTACCTGTTTTTTCACGATAATTCTGAATAAGGTCAAAAATTTGTTCTCTACCCATTGGGTCAAGACCGCTTGTTGGCTCGTCGAGAATAAGAATTTCAGGCTCCATTGAGATTACACCTGCAATGGCTACTCTTCTTTTCTCGCCACCTGACAAATCAAAGGGAGATTTTGAGAGCATTTCGTCGGAAAGACCAACATATTTTGCAGCTTTTCTAACACGCTCGTCAATCTCCGTTTGGGAAAGCCCCATATTTGTTGGGCCAAAAGCAATATCTTTGTAAACTGTGCTTTCAAAGAGCTGATATTCGGGATATTGGAAGCAAAGACCAACACGAAAACGAGTATCAAAAAGCTTTGATTTTGACTGATGGATATTTTCACCATCAAGAAAAATCTTGCCGTCTGTTGGTTTTAAAAGTCCATTGAGATGTTGAACGAGTGTACTTTTACCTGAGCCTGTGTGCCCGATTATAGCAACAAAGTCGCCTTTTTCAATATTAATATTTATGTTATCCAGCGCGGTGATTTTGAAAGGAGTGCCCGCACCGTAAATATATGTTAAATTTTCTGTTTGCAAGTGGGACATTTCTTACTGACCTTTCAATAAATCATCTATATTTTCGACTAATTCGTCGATGCTTAACAAATCGTTTTTGAGTTTGATACCATCTGCACGAAGCATTTCGGATAACTGACAAGTTTGTGGCACATCAAGACCGATACTGCGAATTTTTTCAGCATCTGCAAAGACTTGCTTTGGTGTTCCATCCATCAAAAGTCTGCTATCATCCATAACCACAATTCTGTCGGCTTCAACTGCTTCTTCCATATAATGAGTTATAAAAACAACTGTTATTCCCAAATCACGATTAAGTCGCTTGATTGCATTCATTACATCACGACGACCAATTGGGTCGAGCATTGCTGTTGGTTCATCAAGAATGATGCAACGAGGCTCCATTGCGATTATACCTGCAATTGCAACGCGTTGTTTCTGACCACCTGACAACTTGTGTGGACCATGTTTACGATATTCATACATACCCACAGTTTTAAGAGCATTGTCAACTCGTCTGCGAATCTCATTGGGCTCAATACCTAAATTTTCAGGTCCAAAAGCCACATCTTCTTCAACTATTGTTGCAACAATTTGGTTATCGGGGTTTTGGAAAACCACGCCAACTGTCTGTTTAATTTTTATGTCGTCTTCTTCGTTAATTGTATCCATTCCATCAACTAATACTCTACCCTTTTCAGGAAGCAAAAGTCCGTTAGCAAGTTTTGCCAATGTGCTTTTACCAGAGCCATTGTGACCAAGAATTGCCACAAATTCACCTTTGTCAATTGACAAAGAGAAATCTTTGACAGCAGGTGCTAAAACTACACCTTCTTCGTCACTTTCATATCGGAATGTTACATTTTCAAATTTAATAATTGCCATTAATTACTTACTCCAAATTGCAGATGCGCCACAAGGTAATACAAGTCCGTTTTCAGTAGCGCGAAGTCCAATTTCGCTACCTGTAACCTGACCACCAAAGCGTGTTTTCACAACTGCGCCTAAAATATATTCCATAACTGAAGGACTAAGTCCTGTTGTGTATGAGTTTATAAGCATCATAAGTGGGTCATCCGATAACACCTGACTGCAAAGCTCAACAAATTCGTAAACTTCGTTTTCAAGTTTCCAGACCTCACCACCCGGACCTCTACCATAAGATGGTGGGTCCATAATAATAATGTCATATTTATTACCACGACGGATTTCACGCTGAACAAATTTGATACAATCATCAACTATCCAGCGAACAGGTTTGTCCGCAACGCCTGAACTCACTGCATTTTCTTTTGCCCAAAGAGTCATGCCCTTTGATGCGTCAACATGGCACACAGAAGCGCCTGCTTTAAGTGCAGAAATTGTTGCGCCACCTGTGTAAGCAAAGAGATTTAACACTTTAACTTCACGGTTTGCATTTTTGATAACTTCTGCAACTCTATCCCAGTTTGTTGCTTGTTCAGGAAAAAGACCTGTATGCTTAAATCCCATTGTTTTAATATTAAATGTTAAATCACGGTAGTTGATTGTCCAAAAATCAGGAATTTTATTTCTGATTTCCCATTGTCCACCACCTGAATTTGAACGGTGATAGACAGCGTCAGCTTTTTTCCAGAGTGGATTTTTCTTTTCGGTTTTCCAGATTACTTGTGGGTCAGGACGAATAAGAGTGATATTCCCCCATCTCTCAAGTCTTTCACCACAAGAACAATCTATTAATTCATAGTCTTTCCAATTATCTGCTACTCTCATTATACTAATCTTTCCCTAATTACTGATGCAACTGATTCACCGAGTTCTTTAATCTGTTCATAGTCTTTGCCTTCAAGCATTACACGGATAAGTGGCTCTGTACCTGAAAGGCGCACAAGAATTCGACCTTCGTCACCCAGCTTTTCTTCGACTTGTTTAATTGCATTCTGTACTTCTTTATCTTTTTTAAACTGTGCTTTACCAAAGTTTGAAACACGCACATTAATAAGCACCTGTGGATAAACTTCCATTTCGTCGGCAAGTTCTTTAAGAGTTTTGCCTGTATCTTTTACAACTGCTAAAAGTTGGATAGCAGAAAGTTGACCATCACCCGTTGTTGCATATTGTAAGAAGATAATATGGCCTGACTGCTCACCGCCGATGCTATAACCATTAGCACTCATATTTTCAAGAACATAACGGTCACCAACATTTGTTTTTTCACATTTGATTCCGTTTTCTTCGCAGAATTTGAAGAAGCCCATATTACTCATAACGGTAACAACTGCTGTGTCTTTTTTGAGTTTGCCCAATTCTTTCATGTGTTTTGCACAAACTGCGATGCACTTGTCACCGTCAACAACGGCACCTGTATGGTCAACTGCAAGCATTCTGTCAGCGTCACCATCAAATGCAAAGCCTAAATCACAACCGTTTTCTACAACAACCTTTTGCAAATTTTCAAGATGTGTTGAGCCACAATCTTTATTGATATTCACACCGTCTGGCTTATCACTGATAACAATCACTTCTGCGCCAAGACGAGTGAAAACTTCTTCTGCTGAAACACTTGAAGAACCGTTTGCACAGTCAAGGGCGATTTTGTAACCTTTGAAGCTCATATTTGTTGCAGAAAGAAGATGCTCAATATAATCATTGATTGCATCTGCTTTTCTCTTTGCATTACCTACCCCACCACCTACCGGAGTTGGAATTTCTGTTGCGTTG
Organism: Candidatus Fimenecus sp.; assembly: GCA_045632525.1. Taxonomy (GTDB): domain Bacteria; phylum Bacillota; class Clostridia; order Oscillospirales; family Acutalibacteraceae; genus Fimenecus. The sequence continues at coordinate 45,086 of JAZQWV010000005.1, read as the reverse complement.
TCAAGAATAATTGCTTCAATTTCATTTTCAAGTGCATCGGGTAATTTATAACCATTTGACTGAAATATTTTAATTCCGTTATATTCACAAGGGTTGTGTGATGCTGAAATCATAATACCCGCATCATAGCCGTATTCCTTTACAAGATATGCCACTGCAGGAGTTGGCACAACGCCTAATTTCAAAACATCTGCACCAACTGAACAAAGTCCTGCTGTAATTGCATTTTCGAGCATTTGTGAAGATGCACGAGTATCAAGTCCGATAAGCACTTTTGGCTTTTTGCCATTCAAGTTTTTGCTGAGCACCATTGCTGCTGCACGGCCTATCTGCATTGATAATTCACATGTAAGTTCTGTATTTGCAACGCCTCTTGCGCCATCTGTACCAAAAAGTCTACCCATTATAATATCTCCTTAAAAGAGTGATGTTTGTGAGTTTTTCTTGTTTGTTTCGTTAAATTTAAAGCCTAAATGCTCATAAGCCAACGGTGTTGCAACTCTTCCCCTTGGAGTTTTTGCAAGGAAGCCGATTTGCATTAAATATGGCTCATAAACATCTTCGATTGTTACGGCTTCTTCACCGATTGTTGCTGCGAGAGTTTCAAGTCCCACAGGGCCACCGTTGAAGTTTTTAATCATTGTTGTAAGCATTAAACGGTCAATATTATCAAGACCGATTTCGTCAATTTCCATTCTGCCAAGTGCAATTTTTGCGTTATCTTCACTGATTACGCCATTACTCATAACCTGAGCAAAGTCTCTTGCTCTCTTTAAGAGTCTGTTTGCAATTCTTGGTGTGCCACGAGAACGAGATGCAATTTCTAATGCACCGCCGTCATCTGCAAAAATATCAAGAATGCCTGCGCTACGCTTAACAATCTGTGACAGTTCTTCAGGTGTATAAAGTTCAAGTCTTAAAATAACACCGAAACGGTCACGAAGTGGTGCTGTGAGTTGACCTGCACGGGTTGTAGCCCCTACGAGTGTAAATCTTGGCAAATCAAGTCGGATTGAACGAGCCGATGGGCCTTTGCCGATAATAATATCAAGTGCATTATCTTCCATTGCAGGATACAGAACTTCTTCAACTGCACGAGAGAGACGATGGATTTCGTCAATGAAAAGCACATCACCGTCATTAAGGTTTGTGAGAAGTGCGGCAAGGTCACCTGGTTTTTCAATTGCAGGGCCTGATGTGACACGAATCTGCACACCCATTTCATTTGCAATAATTCCCGCAAGAGTAGTTTTGCCAAGTCCTGGAGGGCCATACAAAAGCACATGGTCAAGTGTATCACCACGATTTTTTGCGGCTTCGATATATATTTTCAAATTTTCTTTTGCTTTTTCCTGACCGATATATTCTGTCAAAGTTTTGGGACGAAGTGAGATTTCAATGTCTCTGTCCGTTTCTGTAAAATCAGGAGTAATTATTCTGTTTTCGTCTTGAAAATCCATCATTTTTATCTCCCTATCATGAGTTTGAGTGCTTGTTTGATAATCTCTTCAACTGACAAGTTGCTATCGATTTTGCTGACGGCAACAGAAGCGTCTGTTTGTGAATAGCCAAGCATTTCAAGTGCTGCAACTGCTTCAGCTGTGTTTGAATTCTCCATTGTTGCGCTTACAGTTGAAATATCAAAGTCGTCATTTGAAACAACATCAAGTTTGCCGACTTTGTCTTTTAATTCCATAACAATTCTCTGCGCAAGTTTTGGGCCAACACCGTTTGCTTTTGTGAGAGCTTTGTAGTCACCTGCCGCGATGCTCAAAATCACTTTATCTGATGACATTTCTGAAAGAATTGCAAGAGCCATTTTAGGACCAACGCCATTAACTGTAATGAGCATTTTAAAGCAATCCATTTCAGTTTTATCATAGAAACCGAATAGCTCAATTGCATCTTCACGGACATTCATATAAGTGTAAAGAGTGACTTTTGCACCAACTGATGCACATTTTTGTGATGTTGTTAAAGTTGTTATGCAATGAAACGCAACACCGTTAACATCAATAGCAACCATTGATGTATCAAATGCAACCACATTGCCTGTTACTGAATAAATCATAATATTTTCCCTTTATTTAATATTTCTTAATCGTCCCATAAGTGAGCCACTTGCGTGTGCATGGCAGATTGCCATCGCGAGTGCATCGGCAGTATCATCAGGCTTTGGCACTTTTTCAAGCTTCAAGATAACCCTTGTCATTTCTTGCACTTGCTTTTTCTCGGCTCTACCATAACCAACAACACTCTGTTTAACTTGAAGTGGTGTATATTCAAAAATATCGAGCCCGTTTTTCTGCGCTGCAAGGTTAATGACTCCCCTTGCTTGTGCTACATCAATAACTGTTTTTGCGTTAGTATTATAGAAAAGTTTTTCAATAGCCAAAGCTTCGGGTTTATATTTATTTATAATGTCTTGTATTCCGTCATACACAGTTTCAAGACGCTCGTTAAAGGGTGTTTTTGCCTCGGTTGTAACTGCGCCATAAGCCAACACCTGAAAGCGATTTGCTGTGTAATCGATTACTCCCCAACCCACTATTGCATAGCCTGGGTCGATGCCTAAAATCACCATGACATACTACCTCACTATATAATCGATTAATTATAACATATTACATTATAAATGGCAAGAAAAAAGGGACTTAAAAAAGCCCCTTTTTACATATAATTTTCAGTTTGTTAATAATTAGATTTTATGTTTTCTTTTTCCTTTTATGATAATAAGGATAGTTTAGATATATTTGAAATGCTGATGCTATGATTAGTGCAATCTCGGCGATTGCAAACACAACAAACAATATAATACGATTTTCTTTCTGCCATTGATTATAATTAGCAATGTCATAATAAACTGTCGACTCACTTCTTATATCAACTGCTGTCATAGTGTCTCCATAAAAAATAGATGATTTTTTTGAATTTTTCAATATAGTTAGAGTAATTAAAGGCTCATCAGTTAAACTTTTCTCTAAACCCTTACCATTGATAGGGTTATAAATCTGCTTATCATAAATTTTCCAATCAGTTCTATAATAACCTATTGGAGTTTTCAAATAAACAGTTGTCAAATGGTTTGAGCCATCACTAATTATTACATCTAATATTTTAACATCTAAAACATTTGTATTCTTTGATGTCGCATTCGTAGTGTTAACTAATAGAGCAGCAAACAAAACCAATAAAGCTATTTGTATTACAATTGAAAACACAACTACACGTTTAAATATTCGTCTTTTTCTTTTAGTGATTTTGCCCATCAACACCACCCCTTACACAACTCAAATTATGTTTATTACAAATTAAGTTTATCATTTTCAAATAGAAAAGTCAACAAATAACGGGACGATGTGGGCATCGTCCCCTACAAAGATGACACAAAAGAAAAAGGGCGATTCGTGAATCGCCCCTACATTTTGCACTTTGCGTTTTGCATTTTGCATTTATTTTTTATTGTTTTTGTCTCTTTCGCGGACTACGAATCTTGTTGGTGTGCCTTCGAGACCGAAAACTTCACGGATTTGGTTATCAATGTATCTTTGATAGCTATAATGGAACAAGTCTTTATTATTGACAAAGCACACAAATGTTGGTGGTCGTGTTGATGCTTGTGTCATATAATAAATCTTGAGTCGCTTACCCTTATCTGATGGTGGTTGAACACGAGCAGTTGCCCCTGCCAAAACATCATTAAGCTTACCTGTTGAAATACGCATTGCATTCTGTGTATCAACGAATTTAATAAGCTCAAAAAGTCTATCAAGTCTTTGTCCTGTTTTAGCAGAAATAAAGATAATTGGCGCATAGCTCATAAATGAGAAATCATTCATAAGTTTTTTGCGATATTTATCCATTGTCTGACCGTCTTTTTCGACTAAATCCCACTTATTAACCGCGATAATACAAGCCTTGCCCAATTCGTGAGCGATACCTGCAACTTTGGAATCCTGCTCTGTGAAACCCTCAACGGCGTCAATCATAATAACGCAGACATCAGCTCTTTCAACTGCCATTTGAGCACGAATTACAGAATATTTTTCAATCTGGTCTTCAACTTTACTCTTGCGACGAAGTCCCGCAGTATCAATAAACATAAACGAGCCAAATTTATTATCGATATAAGTATCGGTTGCGTCTCTTGTTGTACCCGCAATATTTGAAACGATTACTCTTTCTTCGCCCGCAATTTTGTTAATAAGTGAAGATTTTCCAGCATTAGGTTTGCCGATAACAGCAACTTTTACAGTTTCACTTTCGTCTTCAGTGCCTGCATCTTCAGGTAAATATTCAAGTACCTTATCAAGCAAGTCACCTGTGCCGTGACCATGGGCAGCAGAAACCTGAATTGGGTCACCAAGGCCCAAATTATAGAACTCATAAAACTCTGCGGGTGGTTCACCCAAAGAGTCTGATTTATTAACGCACAAAATAATGGGTTTATTGCTCTTGATAAGCATTGTTGCAACTTCTTCGTCAGTTGCCACCACACCTGTACGCACATCTGTTACGAAAATAATTACATCTGCACTATCAATGGCAAGTTGTGCCTGACGGCGCATTTGTGACAAGATAATGTCGTCTGAATATGGCTCAATACCACCTGTATCGATAAGCAACATCTGACGACCAAGCCATTCACAATCACCATAGATTCTGTCACGGGTTACGCCCGGTGTATCATCAACGATTGAAAGTCTTTTACCTATTAATTTATTAAAAAGTGTGCTTTTGCCAACATTGGGACGACCAACGATTGCAATAACGGGTTTTGCCATTATTTCACCCCCAGAATATCTCTTAAAAGTTGACCGCCGTTGCCGTTAGTCAACATTATTTTCACATTTAATTTGTTTTCTAATTCTTCAACGGTCATATCGTCAAGGAATTTGTTCTTATTTTCGGTATGATTTGTATAGTCACTAATCATACTGCTTGGTAATATCAAATATTCACCCAAGTCAATAGTTTTAAGTTGCTCATACAAGTCAACGCCTGTGATAAGTCCTGAAACTGTTATAGTTTCACCGAAAAAGTTATTGATTATTTTTTGAACTTTAATTTCTACGCCGTATTTTTCTTCTGCTTTTTTGCAAAGGTCATTTAAATATGGATAAAAATCAACGCCTGTTGCCAAGGTTACTTTTTTGTTAGTTGGATTTTCTGAAATATAATCTAATTCGTCAAGAAAATCGTCACAGAATGAGCGAACCAATCCAACGCCATTGTCAAGTTGTGGATAGTCGTCATAATAATCTGCGCTTGGCAATTCTCTTTCTGCTTTAATGAAAAACTCGTCAGCCGGATAGCAAAGCCCAACACCAAATTCTTTACGGAATTTTTGAGAATACTCTTCGATAATATCGATTGTTTCCCCTGATGTTTGTTTGTTGTAAGGTTCAAGTTTTGAGAGACCATCACGGAATTTTGTGAGTCCCACAGGTACTGCTGCTATGCTTTGAACTGATGGATATAATGCAGAAAGTTGCTCGATGCTATAACGCAACTCGTCGCCATCATTAATGCCTGGGCACAACACAAGTTGAGTGTTCATTGTGATGCCTGCATCTGCAAGTCTTTTAATGATTTCAAGACTTTTACCTGCATTTTTGTTTTTCATCATTTGCACACGAAGGTCAGGATTCATTGTGTGAACTGAAATATTCACAGGGCTTATGTGCATTTTGATAATACGCTCAATTTCATGCTCTGAAATGTTTGTAAGCGTTATATAATTGCCAAAAAGGAATGAAAGTCGACTATCATCGTCTTTAAAATAAAGACTTTCACGCAATCCTTTTGGTAACTGGTCGATAAAACAGAAAACGCATTTATTTTTGCAATGTTGTTGTTTATCCATCAAATAGGTTTCAAATTCAAGCCCACAATTGTGAGCATTTGCCTTAACAACTTTAAAGCCTGAATCTGCACATTTAAAGGTTAAAGTGACATTACCCTCTGCCATATAAAAATCATAGTCAAGTACATCTAAAATCTCGTTGCCATTGATTTTTAAAAGTTCATCCCCTGCTTTTATGCCTTTTAAAGCACATTTTGATAAGGATTTAACCTTATTGATTTTTACTGACATAGTATATCACCACCTTATTTTTGTTTTTTTGCAAGACTAAAAGGCGGAGAGAAAAATGTTCTTTCCGCCTTGCTTTTAATCAATAAAGAAAATTAAGCTTCTTCTTTAAGAGCAACAACTTGTCTACCCTTATACTGTCCGCATTCACCGCAAACTCTGTGTGGTCTTTTGTAACCGCCACAATTTGGGCACTTAACAAGCTCAGGAGCTGTCATCTTCCATACGTTTGAACGTCTTTTATCTCTTCTTGTTTTAGAAACTCTTCTCTTAGGTACTGCCATTTTGAGGAACCTCCATTTAATATTTTCAATAATAATTAACTAATCATCAAGCAACTGTAATAAAGCTGCCATTCGTGGGTCAACATCTTTTTTGCAATCACATTTGCCTTCGTTAAGATTTTTACCACATTTTGCGCAAAGCCCTTTGCAATCTTCATCACACAAGAAACTGATTGGCAATGAAAAAATGATATCTTCACAAATAAGTGAATCTAAATCCAACAACGAATTTTCAACTATTATATAGTCATCATTTTCGTCATTTTCAAGGCTTTTTGCAAGTAAATGCTCTAATTCAATTTCAAAGTCTTTCTTGAAGTCTTCGGCACATCGACTGCAAACCACGGTTGCTGAAAACTTTGCTTTTCCTGACAACGACACAATTCCGGTGTTATTCTCGATTTTACCACTAACCGCAATACCCGGCGCGTCAAGTGAAATATCATCAGAAAGAGAGTATTCAGGTTCAAAAGAAAAGTCGAATTCTTTCTTAGAGCCTTCAAGATTAAATATCTGTTCAAGTTGAATTTGCATTGCATTCACCTTTCGCTGTGAATAACTGTTACTTATTCACCCGAATTATTATATATGTATATTTCGTTTTTGTCAACAATAAAAATTAAAATATTTTAGTAAAAACGCAGAAAAACGGCGAGGAATTAACCTCGCCGTGCCCTAATTGTAATTAGTTGATTTTTGTGCAATATTCAAATATTGCTTCTGGAAGTTCTTCCATTTCGCTTGAAATTGTGAATGTGAACTTTGTATCAGAAATTTTTGAAAGTTCGTCAACTTTTTTAAGGAATGAGCTGAGAGCTTCGCCTGTTCTTTCTTTGTCTTCTGCAATTCTGTATGTTGCATCAACAAAGATATCTGTAATATCGTGGTCACCGGCACAAATACCGCTCAAGAAGCCGTAGAATGCGTCATAACCGTTGATTGAAAAAGTATCTGTTGCAACAAGTCTTGCACGATAGTTTACATCGTATGTAAGCTTTGTTTCTTTTTCAACGCATACAACATTACCGCTGGATACGTGAACTGCATCATTAACATGCTCAACGAGTACTTTTGTTTTTCCTGTTCCTTTTTTACCGATAATAAGAGAAATCATATTATCTCCTCCTATATATTTATTATCCATCCCCTAAAAGATGGTCGTTTCTGAATTTAAATTAGCCAAGACGTGCTAAAAGTTCTGCTTGTTGTGCTTCGTAGCCTGGTTTACCAAGAAGAGCAAACATATTCTTTTTGTAGCTCTCAACACCTGGCTGGTTGAATGGGTTAACACCAAGAACATAACCTGAAATTGCACAAGCCTTTTCAAAGAAGTATACAAGATAACCGAATTCATATTCGTTCATCTCTGGCACTTCGATACAGATGTTTGGCACGCCACCATCAACATGAGCGAGCAATGTGCCTTCATAAGCCTTACGGTTAACAAAGTCCATTGTCTTGCCTGCAAGGAAGTTAAGACCATCGGCATTAACTTCGTCTTCTTTGATTACAACTTCTCTCTTTGGTTTTGTAAACATAACAGATGTTTCAAAGAGCATTCTCACGCCGTCTTGAATATATTGACCCATTGAGTGAAGGTCTGTTGAACAAACAACACTTGCAGGGAAAATGCCTTTACCGTCTTTGCCTTCGCTTTCGCCAAAGAGCTGTTTAAACCATTCATTCATCATTGTGAAATCAGGTTCATAAGCAACCATAAGTTCAACTGCTTTGCCTTTACCTAAAAGAATGTTACGGATTGCTGCATATTTATAGCAATCATTCTTTTCCATATCGCAAATGCTATAAGCTTCGCGAGCATCAGCTGCACCTTGCATCATCTTATCAATATCAATACCTGCAACTGCGATTGGAAGAAGACCAACTGCTGTGAGAACTGAATATCTACCACCAACATCATCAGGCACCACGAATGTTTCATAGCCTGCTTTATCAGAAAACTCTTTGAGTGTTCCTTTTTCTTTATCGGTTGTAACATAAATTCTCTTTGCTGCTTCTTCTTCGCCATATTTTTCGATAAGAAGTTCACGGAAAATACGAAACGCAATAGCAGGTTCAGTTGTTGTGCCTGATTTTGAGATAACATTGATTGAGAAATCAACATCTTTTACAAGGTCAACAAGTTCAGAAAGTGAGTTACCGCTGATTGAGTTACCACTGAAATAGATATTTGGTGTGTCTTTTGACACCAAGTTATAGTTTTGAGATGTGCAGAATTCAATTGCAGCACGAGCTCCAAGATATGAACCACCGATACCGATAACAACAAGTGCTTTTGAATCGCTCTTGATTTTATCTGCTGCTTTTTCAATTCTGTCAAACTCTTCTTTATCATAATTTATAGGAAGGTCCACCCAACCTAAAAAGTCTGAACCTTCACCTGATTTATTAACGATTTTTTCATGCGCATCTTCAACGGCTGGAGCCATTGCATTAAGTTCTTCTGCACTGATAAAATTCTTAACATATTTGTCATTAAGCTTTAACGCCATTTTAAATTAGTCCTCGCTTTGCCATTGGTTTTATAATATTTTACCCTAAACAACGATATTTTTCAATAGATATTTAGTAAATTTATATTATTTTTTTGCAAAACTTGACCATAAGGCGCAGAATACAAAGAACCAATTTCTTTGTTCGACATAATTCTCACTTATAATTGGACAAGAAGTTATTGTTTCGCCATCCGTTTCAAAATATACTGTTCCAAGTTTTTGCCCTTTTTCAACGGGTGCTTCAACATCAAGACAGATGTCAACTCGTTGAGTTATCTTGTCTTCTGTCCCCTTTTTTATGAGTATTGGTTTAATATCTTTGGTTACAGGTGAAATTATATTTTCTTTTCCAAAAAGCACATTTACATTTGTAATTAAAGACGCATCAACAGTTGGTTGATAAACTGTATAATTGGCAAAGCCCCAATTAAGAAGTTTTTTAGCATCTTCAAAACGCTCTGTGCTGTTATCACTACCAAGAACTACTGCGACAAGTTCCATTCCGTCACGCTTGGCAGATGCGCTGACACAATATCCTGCTTTGCTTGTTGTTCCCGTTTTTACTCCAGTTGTCCCCTCATAAAAACGGACTAATCTGTTGGTGTTTACAAGTTCAGTTTCACCATTTCTTAAAGAATCCATCCAGACTGTTGTATATTCTTTAATTTTCTCGTGCTTCATAAGTTCACAACTCATAATTGCAACATCACGGGCTGTTGAATAATGATTTTCGGTAGTATCATCAAGTCCTGACGGATTTTCAAAATTAGTATTATTCATTCCAAGTTCTTTCGCTCTTGCATTCATCATCGCAACAAACTCGGCTTCACCACCTGCTATATGCTCACCTAATGCCGTGCAGGCGTCGTTAGCGCTACCAATTGCGGTAGCTTTGAGCATATCGTGAACTGTCATCTGCTCGCCTTCTTTGAGCCAGATTTGTGAACCACCTTTTGAAGATGCATTTTTACTTGCAGTTACCATATCTTCAAGTGTTATCTTTCCGTTATCTAAGGCTTCCATCACAAGTAGCATAGTCATAATTTTTGTAATGGACGCAGGTGGCAGTTTTTCATCGGGATTTTTTGAGAGCAAAATCTCTCCACTTGACATTTCCATCAACACAACCGACTTTGCCGTTAAAGAGTCTGTTAATGTATTATTCTGAGCAAAAGCCGTCACAGATAATGGCATTATCATTAAAAAGCACAATAAAACTGATATTATTTTCTTCATTATTATCCCTCCACACAAAAATATATGAATGGGACAAATTGTTATATGAAAAATATAAAATATATGTTATAATGTCTTTTGGTGATAATATGAAAGTGTTTTTTCACACTCTTGGGTGCAAGGTTAATCAATATGAAACCCAAGAAATGCGAGAACAATTAAAGAAAAATGGATATGAGATTACTGACGATGAAACAGAGGCTTCTGTATTCGTCATAAACTCTTGCACAGTTACAAGTGAAAGTGACAGAAAAACTAGACAATGTGTTCGTCATTATAAAAAGAAATATCCCCAAAGCACAATTGTACTCACGGGATGTATGCCACAGTCTTTTCCCCAGATGGCGCAAGATTTAATAGAAGCAGACATTGTTTTGGGTAATAAAAATAATAAATTATTGGTATCTTCTCTTAACGAATATTTTTCTGCATCTTGCAGAGTTATACATTTAGAGCAACACCAAAGTGGTGAAGCACTTGTTTCGAGTGGTATAAGCGATTTTGAAGAACGCACAAGGGCAACTTTGAAAATTGAAGACGGTTGCGACAGATTTTGCTCATATTGTATTATCCCAAAGGCTCGCGGTCGTGTTCGTTGGAAGGATATTGATAGTGTCAAAGCGGAAGTTAACGCATTAGCAGAGAATGGTTATCGCGAAATCGTGCTTGTTGGAATAAATCTCTCGGCTTATGGCAGAGGCAGTGATTTAGACCTTGCTGACGCAGTTTTTGCAGTGAGTGAAAACGAAAAAATCGAGAGAATTCGTTTAGGTTCACTTGAGCCTGACCATATTACAGACGAGTTGATTGAAAAGCTCTCTAAATGCGAAAAATTATGTCCACAGTTTCATATCTCATTACAGAGTGGTTGTGACAAAACTCTTAAGAATATGAATCGTCATTATACAAGTGATGAATATTTTGCACTTTGCCAAAAGCTCAGGACAAATTTTAAAGACTGCACACTCACAACTGATATTATGGTCGGTTTTCCAAAAGAAACCCAAGAAGATTTTGAAACAACAAAGTTTTTTGCAGAGAAAGTTGGATTTGAGAAAATTCATATCTTCCCCTACTCTCGCAGAAGTGGTACTGTTGCTGACAGAATGGACGGTCAAATTGAGAAATCTGTCAAGGCTCAAAGAGTGAAAGAATTATCAATTGTTGCAGAAAAAATCCGCCAAGATTTTTTAAATGCTCAAATCGGCAAAACACTCTCTGTGCTTATTGAAACCCGCCAAGATGACGGAATGTATTTAGGATATACTGCAAATTACACACCAGTTAAAGTTATTGGTAATGTTGAAATTGGTAAAATTGTTAATGTTACAATTAAATCAGTTCAAGATGATTTTTGCATAGGCGAATAAAATTAAAAATACGGTAAGGCTAAAAACCTTACCGTATTTTTTTAGTTATAAACAATTTGGTATGCAACAGAATTTACTATATCATCAGAATTAAATGAAACAGTTAATTTAACATTTCTATCCTTTTCATTCTTGCCAACATAGTAATATAAAGTATCGTCTTTCTTTTGTCCTTTTGGACGACCTAATGCATCTTCAACTGCATCACGAGTAGCCCCAGGTGTTAAAGTGCCTGCAAATTTAATTTGTCTGTTGCCTTCAGTAGTGTTGTTAAAACTATAAGCAACCACATTTGCATCTTTATAAGGCAACTCCGGTTTTGAACTTGTGTTTCTTACTGTAACTTTAAAACCCACACCTTCGCCAACAATATTAAGTGTTACGGTTTCTCTTGGTGCTAAAACCTTATCGCCAAGAACACTTTCATTGCCTATTTTCAATCCGCTTTGTTCCATAAAATCACTGACTTTGCAAGGGAGTTGAACAGAGTTTCCATTTGGAAAAACTATTTTGCCACTTTGCCAATCTGCTTTTAACATTTCGCCATCAATTGCCACTGTTTCTTGTGGTGTTGATGGTTCTTTATTATTACAAGCTGCGAAGGATAAAGCCATTATCAACGCAAGCGAAACTAATATAAATCTTTTCATAATATCAATCCTTTCGGGTTATATTATATTATTTTGACGGTAAAAAATCAACTTTAATTTACTGTATAGTAAAACCAGTTTGCAAGATTTTCAGGCTCAACAAAGAATTTTGCTCTGAAAAAATTTGTTTTAAGTTTTGAAACTTTCACAGGAATATCTGCAAGAGATTTTACTGTTACTGCGTATTCTTTATCCGCTTTAACTGTTATAATTTTTTCTTCGTTTGGAAGCAAATCGAAATAGTTATCAGAAAATGGCTCTCTAAAATCTTCAATATCAACCATAACACTACGGCAGAATACAGGAGAAACAAGTTTAACAACGATTTCATCGTTTTCATAAGAAACTGATTTTTTAATTGTATTTGCTTTAAGTTTCAAATCACGGTCAGGAACAAAAATCTTTGTTCTTTCTGAAATAACTTTTCCATCTTCAAAAAGTTTAATAGACATAAACATGTCCTTTTTGTTGCCGCTGATTTTACCTGTTTCAAATAATGTTCTTGAATTTGCAACAATATTTTTTACAATGTCGCGTTTATTTGTGTTTTCATAAAGCACTTTGCCATCAAGTGTGGCAATAGTTATGCTTGCAGTCAACTTTTTATCTTCTCTAGTATCATTGAGAATGTAAACTTTATAGTCCTTATCTGTTTCTTCGATTGAAACGCAAACAGGCTCAAAGAAATGACGAGCAGCATACTGAAGTGCTTTCCATTTGCCTGTGTAATCTACACTCGACCAAGATGGAGCTTGCCAACAGTCATTATATTGCCAGAAAAGTGAACCATTGCAACGCTCACGGTGACGACGCCAATGCTCGGTTGCATCTTGAATACATTCTTTTTGGATAAGATTTGTCATATAGATTAAATCTTCAAATTTCTCTGGCTCATAATACTTTTCAAGCAAGTAATAGAGCATTTTCCTGTTACCATTTCTACATTTCTGGTGAGAATTAAAGATATCGCTTGTGATGTAATAGTCACTTTCTTCTGCGAATTGGCGAACAGCATCCATTGATGGCAATGATTCAAGACCGAATTCACTACAAAAACGGGTAGGTCTTGTTCTGTAATAATTAAGTGGTTTCTGACCATGCCAAACTGTCCACATGTGAGTGTCACCATGGTCATCACCTGTTACGCCTTTACGGAAAGATTCACCGATTGGTGAAGTTTCGATATATGGTGTGTCAGGGTCAAGTTCTGTTACAAAATCTTTTAAGATTTCATAGAAGAATTTCTTATACCACTGAACAATTTTCATATTTTCAGGCATATATGCGAACATTGTTTCAACTTCGTTATTACCACCCCAAAGACAGAGTGATGGATGAGATTTAATGCGCATAACCTGATATTTGATTTCGGTCAATACATTCTCACGGAAATCGTCTTCATAAAATGGGTACATAAGACAAGCAAACATAAAATCTTGCCAGATGAGAATACCTTTTTCGTCGCACTGCTCATAGAAATAATCAGGTGTATAGTAAGCTCCGCCCCAAGTGCGAATCATATTGAAGTTTGCTTTAAGTGCTGAGTCTATGTAATAGTCGTATGTTTCTTTTGTAACTCTACCCATAAGTGAGTCGGGAAGAATCCAGTTAGCACCCTTTGCAAAAATCGGCACACCATTAAGATAGAAACAGAAATTGTGACCATATTGGTCTTTACTTCTATCAAGACGAATTGTGCGAAGACCGATTTTCTTTGTAATTTCAGTATCACCAAGAATTGCAACTACTGTGTAAAGTGGTTGTTTTTCTTTGCCACTTAATTCCCTTGTCCACCAAAGCTCGGGATTTTCAATTACTATTTCGTTGTTTTCGATAGCATATTCTGTACCATCAGGATAGATAATTTTAGTTGTTGCTTCGCCTTCTCCGTCAACAACAGGATTAATTTTAACTGTTACTTTGCCATTGTCGTGAATTTGTCTAATTTCAACATCTGTAAGACGGTTATCAAAGCATTCTACCCAGATATCGTCTGTAATACCTGTAAGTGGAAGATGAGGACCCCAGTCCCAACCAAAATGACAATGTGGTTTACGAATATATGCAGCACCGTCAGTACCATTGCAATTCTTTGGAATTGGCTTTTCTTTTTGCATTTTCTCGGCATAATTTGTTGGTGAGAAAAATGCGATTTTGAGAGTATTCTCCCCTGTTTTTACTACATTTTTAATGTCAAATTCATATTTAAGATGTGCGTTTTCACCCTTGCCAATAAGAGTATTATTCACATAGACATCACAAAGTGTATCAAGGGCTTTACACACAAGCAAAACCTTTCTGTTATTAAGGTCATCTTCACAGAGAGTAAATGTTTTTTCATAAGTCCAGTCTTCACGACCAACCCATTCAACCTTTTTCTCGTTATCTTTATAATATGGGTCAGGAATAACACCTAATTCAAGCAATTGAGTGTAGTTATCAGATGGAACAGATACTTCATATTTATCCCCCGTCGCAACACGAGTCATATTCCATTGTCCATTGAGATTATAAGTTTTCATAACAAATTTTCCTTTGAAAGTTTATTTTATAATATTGTAGCAGAATATAAATATATTTGCAATATAAAAGAAAAGGGACGATGCTCACATCGTCCCTTGCATTTTTATCCTTTCAAATTCTTATTAAATAAAAACGCGTTGTTTTTTCTAATCTTTAACTCATCTAAATGCTTGAATGCCATTTCGTATGTAGTTATACTTTTATCAACAAATTTTGTGTGCAACTCTTCTTCGTAATCATAAAATTCAACCTCTGCCATTAAGTCATCAATATACTTTTTCCAATAGTTGTCTGTCACTTCTCCAAATGGTAAATTCTCTCTTTTATCTTTTGAATACTCTTCTATCATCTCATATCGTAGAGTTGCCATTCGCTCTTTTAAAAGCTCTGTTGCTTCTTCTCTTGTCATATTTGAAACTTCAAATGCTTCATCTAAAATGCCATAAACATATTTGCCTTCTCTATGTGTAGCAATTAGAGCAACAGGTGAATTTGTTGCTTTTGCAACATCATAGAATCCAGAAAATAAACCGCTTGTCAATTCATTCGGTGATTTATTCCAAGTTCCCTCGGGAAACATAAGAACACTTGAACCAAGTTCAATTACTCTTTTCATTTTTTCTTTTGATGCAACACGGCTTTCTTTATTGGACCTATTTACAAGAATCACACCATTAAGCCACGATGTAATGCCATCAAAATGACAAAAAATCTGTGACAAGCTACCTATCAAAATATAGGTTGGCTTTTTCGCTATTACTACCGCATCAACAATATCCTCCTTAAAACCATGTGTGCTACAAAAAACGATTGGTCCTTCAGGCATTTTTGCCCTACGAAGAATTTTAATCTTTGTCTTTGTTGTGAATGGAATCGCAAATCGTATAAGGGGATTTAAACACTTTCTCACTTTTGCACCTGTCCTTGAAAGTGTTTCTTCAGGTGAGTTTTTTAATAAATACTTTAAAAATGAATTATACATAATTAAACCCCAAAAATAAAAAGTGCGACCACCGAAGTAGCCGCACAAAAAACGCAAACCCCGATAGTCGCCAAACCAATTCAATATAAAGGGCAATAAGCACCAACATATATTGTGGAATCTGCGTTTTTATCAAATTCACATATATGTTGATACAAAAAGAACATAATATCCCTATAAAAATAGAAATTGCCCTCATTTTTATATTCAATTGGTTTGGCACTATTAAGTTTAGCATATATTTTTTGATTATTCAATATAATTTTTGTTTTTCGGTCGGGCACGGAGACCCGGCCCTACATTACACCTCATCCGTCACTTCGTGACACCTTCCCCTCAAGGGGAAGGCATAGAAAAAGGGCGATTCATGAATCGCCCCTACAAGATTTATTTAAGTTTTGCGTTGAAGTTTTTGCTTGTAGCTTTGATTGTAAAATATACAATACCCCACACTACAAAGTAGATTACCATAAAAATCAATGTGAAAATCAAAAGTACTTTTGGTTCAAATGGAATCCATGTATTTGCCACATAGCAAAGAGAATATGCGACATAGAGTATTGAGAGATGACAAAGGAGAGATTTTCCGATTGACCAATGTTCAATCTGATTAAATACACTTGCCCCTGCGTGAACAAATGCCAACAGATAAATTGAAACAATGGCTAATAACGCTTCGCCACCACTTATCGTGAAATTATCAATAATTTTTGAGAGTATAAAGTATATAATTCCTAAAATTATTGGTCCAAATCCACCGAATATGAGTCCACGGTGAAAAAAGTCTTTTACATATTTATTCATATTACAAACCTAACCTTTCTTTTACATTTCTAAGATTTCTTCGTGACACAAAATCTACATGACCATTTTTGAAAACTACCGTCAATGAGCCACCCACGGTTGCTTTGAACTTATCTATTTTTTTGATATTTGCTATACAGGACTGATTGATTTTAACAAAGTTATCACTTAAATTTTCTTCCAACTGATAAAGTCTTGATTTAATCCTATATTTCTCATTTTTAGTAAGTGCATAGACCTTGTTATCTTCTGTGAAAAAACAATAAATATCGTTTAAATTTAATTTAACTGTTTCGTTTTCAGTATAGCCGATTAAGTCAACAGAATGGTTGTTTACAAGCTCTTCAATTTCACACACCAATGGTGATTTTTCGTGGGCATATATGATAATTTCTTCGTCACGATTAGGGTCAATTACAATTTGAAGTTTCATGAAATTCCTCCTTGCAAGTGTATAATATCACCTTGTTTTTCAGTTTGCAATATATTAAAAGTGTTCGGCATTTTTGGAAATGTATTCGGTAAAAAAATAAAGGGACGAGTTATTCGTCCCCTATATTTTGCACTTTGCGTTTTGCATTTTGCACTTATATTATTTCGCCGCCACCCAATACTTCGTCTTCACTGAAGATAACAAGTGACTGTCCTTTGGTGATTGCGCGTTGTGGCTCGTCGAATTTAACATGAAGAATTCCATTTTCGTCTTGCCATGCAGTTGCGGGTTGCTCTTTATGTCTGTAACGCACACGAGCAAGTACACGGATTGGCTCTGTAATTGTTTTTCCGCTGATTATATTCACATTTTTAGCGATTACTGTATCTGTAAACAAATCTTCATTATCACCCAAAATAACATTGTTAGTTTCGGGGTCAATGTTAAGCACATAAAGCGGGTTTTTATAAGCAATTCCAAGTCCTTTTCTTTGACCGATTGTGTAATTTACAATACCTTTATGCTCGCCAAATGAAAAGCCATCTTTATGCATAAACAAGCCTTTTGGATAGGTTTTATTGTTATAGTTTTTAATGAAGCTCACATAATCTCCATCGGGCACAAAGCAGATGTCCTGACTATCCTT
The DNA here is from genome assembly GCA_045632525.1 of Candidatus Fimenecus sp. Taxonomy (GTDB): domain Bacteria; phylum Bacillota; class Clostridia; order Oscillospirales; family Acutalibacteraceae; genus Fimenecus. The sequence continues at coordinate 27,548 of JAZQWV010000005.1, read as the reverse complement.
TTTGCGTGCAGTTATAAGGTCATTTTCTTCTGCGATTTCGCGGATTTCAGGCTTTGTGTATTCGCCTAACGGAAATTTGATATGCTTTAATTGCTCTTGTGTGAGCATATAGAGAAAATAGCTTTGGTCTTTGCTCTCGTCAACTGCTTTTTTCAGTTTATATTCATCATCTTCAAAGACAACACGAGCATAATGACCAGTCACAACAAAATCAGCATCTAATTCGTGCATTTTATCCATCATTGCACCGAATTTTAATTTACGATTACATTCAACACAAGGGTTTGGTGTTTTGCCATTCTCATAGCATTCGATAAACTTATCAATAACCTGTTTTTTAAACTCTTCTTTAAGTGGGAAAATATAAAAAGGCATACCAAGTTTATCGGCAACCGCTTTTGCATCACTGCAATCCCCTTCGATATACAGCTGCATTGTAGCGCCGACACATTGGTAGCCTTCATTTTTCATAAGTAAAGCAGCGACGGAGCTATCAACTCCGCCACTCATAGCAATAACTGCTTTTTTCATATTGTCACCCAAGTTCAAGCATTTTATCAATGCACTTTTTGGCTTTCTTAATTGTATCTCCGTCCAATGTGATTTCTTCGCCACCCCTACCTAACATTGTGTTATAAAGGTCAACAAGAGTTGTCGCTTTCATATCAGGACAAATAAGTTTTGGTGATAAAGCAAAGAAGTTTTTATCAGGACATTCATACTGCAAAGATTCAGCAATGCTGATTTCTGTGCCGATAATAAAGTTTTTGTGGTCGCTTTCCTTTGCGAATTTCATAATACCTGTTGTTGAGCCAACATAGTCGGCAAGTTCAACAACTTCGGGTTTACATTCGGGGTGCACAAGAAGAAGTGAATCGGGATAATATTCTCTTGCTTTTTTAACATCTTCTACGGTAATCTGACCGTGAATTGGGCAACCGCCGTTTACAAACTTAAATGTCTTTTCAGGCACTTGCTTTGCAACGAAATCGCCAAGATTACAGTCAGGGATAAAGAGAATTTTATCATTAGGAAGTTTCTTAACAATTTGTACTGCTGATGCAGATGTTACACAAACATCACAAACAGTTTTAAGTGCAGCAGTTGTGTTAATATATGCAACAACAGTATAGTCGGGGTACTCTTTTTTGATTTCATTGATGTATTCCACGCTCATCTGCTCTGCCATTGGACAACCTGCGACAGGGCTTGTGATATAAACTGTTTTTTCTGGTGAGAGAATTTTTACAGTTTCTGCCATAAAACGAACTCCGCACATAACTACAGTTTTAGCATCAGTTTTTGAAGCCTCAACGCTTAACTGAAAACTGTCGCCTGTGAAGTCTGCAATTTCGATGATTTCACGAGCCACATAACTGTGAGCAAGAATACAAATATCTTTTTCTTTTTTGAGTTGCAAGATTTTTTCTTGCATTTCTTTTACTGTCATTTTAATCTTCCTTTTTAAAAGATTACATTAACGGGTCGTCGAGGACGCCGACCCCTACGAAGTATAAAATTGATTTATTTTTTCGCAAGACAATGTGGTTAAGGCGAAGCTGTATCAAGTATACCGCGAGCCGATAACCACGCAGTATTGCGGAAAAAGAAACAATTTTAGTGATGATGGTCTTCGTCAAACTTGAATTCGTCTGCGTTATATTCAATGCCGTTCTTATCGTAATAGTCCTTAACTGCTGCTTTGATTGCTTGTTCAGCAAGAACTGAGCAGTGAATTTTAACTGCTGGAAGTCCATCAAGAGCTTCAACAACTGCTTTGTTTGTGAGCTTAAGTGCTTCACTTAAAGGTTGACCCTTAATCATATCAGTTGCGATTGAGCTTGTTGCGATTGCAGATGCACAACCATAAGTATTGAATTTAACATCTGTGATTATATCATTCTCAATTTTGAGATACATTTTCATAATATCGCCACATTTTGCGTTGCCAACTTCTCCCACACCGTCAGCGTCGTCAAGTTTACCTACATTGTGTGGATTTGTAAAATGTTCCATTACTTTTTCTGAATATTCCATTAGTTAATTCCTCTTTCTTTCTGTATTTTTTCCCAAAGTGGTGACATATCACGAAGACGGTCAATAATTGGGGGTAATTTTTCTAAAATATATTCCATTTCTTCAGGTGTATTATCTTCGCAAAGACTCAAACGAAGTGAACCGTGTGCAACTTCGTGTGGAAGTCCGATTGACAAAAGCACATGGCTTGGGTCAAGTGAGCCTGATGTACAAGCTGAACCTGAAGAAGCACTAATTCCCATTAAGTCGAGATAAAGAAGAAGTGATTCACCTTCGACACCTTCAAAGCAAGCGCTAACATTGCCCGGAAGTCTGTGTTCGCGGTCGCCATTGATACGACTCAAATCAATTTTGAGAATGCCTTCAATAAGTTGTTCTCTCATTGCGATAAGTTTCTTTGTATTTTCTTCCATATTGTCGCAAGCATCTTTGAGTGCTGTTGCCATGCCAACAATTGATGGCACATTTTCTGTACCTGCACGACGGTTTCTCTCTTGCGCGCCACCTTCAATAAGGTTTGGAAGACGAATACCCTTTTTGCAATAAAGACCACCAACACCTTTTGGACCGTGGAATTTGTGACCTGAGAAAGACATCATATCAATGTTATCTGCTTTAACATCAACAGGAACATGACCTACAGCCTGAACAGCATCTGTATGGAACAAAACGCCTTTTTCGCGACAAATTGCACCGATTTCACGAATTGGTTGAACTGTACCGATTTCGTTATTTGCATACATAATTGTTACGAGTGCTGTATCGTCTTTAATCGCATTTTTTACATCTTCAGGCTTTACAAGTCCGTTTTCATAAACATCAAGCAAAGTGATTTCAAATCCATCTTTTTCAAGTGCGTTGAGAGTATGCAAAACTGCGTGATGTTCAAACTTTGAACTGATGATATGTTTTTTGCCTTTTTTTGCCATTAAATATGCTGCGCCTTTAATTGCCCAGTTATCGCTTTCGCTACCACCTGATGAAAAATAAACATCATTTGCATCTGCATTAATGCACTCGGCAATAATATTTCGCGCATCGCGTACTGCGTGAAATGCATCTTGTCCTACACTATGCAAGCTTGATGGATTACCATAAACAACTTCAAAACATGGCATCATTGCATCAAGTGCTTTTTTTGATATTTTTGTTGTTGCAGCGTTATCTGCATAAACTTTCATAAATACAACTCTTTTCTATTTCATAGTAATTTACTGTGAATTCGTTTATATGATACTACATATTGTAATATTTTGTCAATTATAACAATGTACAAATAGCACTATTTAGAGAAGAATTTTTCGGCAATTCTCACAGACGCCATGGCATCTTTGCCATAAAAGTCTGCGCCGATTGTTTTTGCATATTCTTCGGTAAGCACAGCGCCACCTACCATTACTGAAACATTTGGATTTTTTGCTTTAAGCAAACGAATTGTTTTCTCCATTGACGGTACTGTTGTTGTCATTAAAGCAGAGAGACCAACTAATTTTATATTCTCTTGTTCTGCTTTTTCTGCAATGGCTTCGGGAGTTATATCCTTGCCCATATCAAATACTGAAAATCCATAATTTTCGAGCAATACTTTAACAATATTTTTACCAATGTCGTGAATATCACCTTCAACAGTTGCTATGAGTATTTTACCCTTTTCTTCTGTTTTTTCGCCACTGTTTACAATATATTCTTTGATAATTTCAAAGCTTGCACCTGCAGTTTCGGCACTCATTAAAAGTGACGGTAAGAATATTGTGTTTTCTTCAAAACCTTTGCCCACTTCATTAAGCGCGGGAACTAAAATTCCATCAATTATTTCGATTGGTGTTTTGGTTTGAAGTTCAAGTTTAGTTTGCTCTTTCGCTTGGGATTTTAGCCCCTTTATAACAGCAGTTTTCAAATCAACATCTGTTGTTTTGATTTCCGATTTTGTGTCAGTAACATTTGCGATATACTGCTCAAAATTCTCATCTAAACCACTTAAAGCACAATACGAATAATAAGCATTCATCATTGATTCACTTTTTGGATTGATAATACCCGCACTTAATCCCTTTTGCATTGCAAGAGCAAAGAATGTTGAGTTCAAAAGTTCACGATTTGGAAGACCGAACGACACATTTGAAACACCTAAAACTGTTTTTACACCTAAGTCATTTGTAAGTTTTTCAATGCATTCCAAAGTGATTTTTGCATTATCTTTATTTGTGCTGACAGTCATACAAAGCGGGTCAAAGACAAGGTTTTCTTTAGTGATTCCGTATTCTTCGGCTCTTGTGATAATTCGTTTTGCAATATCCATTCTACCTTGGACGGTTTCGGGGATTCCGTTTTCGTCAAGGGTTAAACAGACAAGCATACCACCATATTTTTTAACAAGTGGAAAGACTTCGTCCATAACCTTTTCTTTGCCGTTAACGGAATTTACCATTGCTTTGCCGTTATATATACGAAGTGCTTTTTCCATTGCAACTGTGTCAGATGTATCAATCTGCAATGGTGTGTTGAGTATGCTTTGAAGTCCTAAAACTGCATTTTCCATCATTTGTGGCTCGTCAATTTCAGGGAGTCCCACATTCACATCAAGCACATCTGCACCTGCATCTGCTTGAGTTACACCCTCACGATAGATATAATCCATATCCTTATTGCGAAGTGCCTCTTTGAGCATTTTTTTGCCTGTTGGGTTAATTCTTTCGCCAATGATAATGGGTTTATCTTGGAAGATTACTGTTTTTGAATATGATGTTACTGCAGTAATCTGTTTCTTTTCTATTTTATGGATTTGCTTATTTTTGCAAAGGTCAATCATTGCTTTTATATGGTCGGGAGTTGTGCCACAACAACCACCCAAAACACAAGCGCCATTTTTAAGAATTTGGAGTTGCTTATTTGCGAATTCTTCGGAAGTCACATTGTAAGTTGTAACACCATTAACACTTACAGGAAGTCCTGCGTTTGGTTGGACAAAAATCGGTGTGCTTGAATACTTTTTCATTTCTTTTAAAAGTTCAAGCATCTGGTCAGGACCAAGCCCACAATTCATACCAATTCCGTCAACACCTAATCCCTCAAGAGTGATAACTGCCGTTTTAATGTCTGCACCCGTTAAGAGTATGCCCTTTTCGTCAAAAATCATTGACACAAGCGCAGGCAAATCTGTATTTTCTTTTGCGGCTAAAACTGCAGATTTTATTTCATATAAATCCCCCATTGTTTCAATGAGAATTAAGTCTGCACCAGCGTTTTTGCCTGCTATTACTTGTTCTTTATAAAGGTTATAAGCGGTTTCAAATTCTAAATCACCATAGGGTTTTAAGAGTTTGCCGAGTGGACCTATATCCAAAGCCACAAAAGCATTTTTGCCACTTTCTTTTATAGTGTTTTTTGCGATTTCAACGGCTTTTGTTATAATCTCATCCACATTATCGAATTTAAGTGAATTTGCACCAAATGTGTTAGTTGTGATTATGTTACAACCTGCATCTAAATATGATTTATGCACTTTCGCAACTATTTCAGGTGAGTTAATGTTAAGATTTTCGGGTAACTCACCTTTTTTAAGTCCGTTTTTCTGTAATTCTGTGCCCATTGCACCGTCAAAAAACAATATTGAATTGTTAAACTGTTCTTTGAATTTCATATTTGTCATTCCTTTGTTACGCCGATAAATGCTGTAACGGTTTTAGTTGGAGTCATTAAGAAACTTTCTGAAAGTGTTACTCCCATTTGTTTTGTCATTGGTAAAAGTTTGAAGAAATCTGATTGGGATGAAATATCAAGTCCACCATAGCCTGGACTGAAACGATATTTGTGGTCACCTTTTATAGTGCTTTTAAGTTCTTCACAAGCAATATCGCAAAGATTTTCAACGAGAGATGCTCCCACACAATGAACAATACTTGTCATTGCAGCATCAGTTATAGAATATTTGCGGACAAGAGTATCAGCACCAACGCCAAGAGTTGCACCAAAGAGAATAATACTTGTTGAGTCTTTTAAGTGGTTTAAAAGTTTTGCACTTTTAAACTCAACACCATCAATGATTATTCCGTCATTTGTTCTTGTGAATTCATATTCTTTGTAGATATATTTTGGTGCAATCACTTTACAAAGTTCGTTGTATGCCACTTCACAGAGTTCGCATATTTCTTCACAAGGCTTTGCACCGTGTTTATAGCCCATATAACGAGCTGCTTCGTGTAAATCGTATTTTAACAACATCCGCAGTTACCTTTTTCTTTCTGTTTGTCAACTAGATATTGCAAAGTAATTGAGTCAACAACTTTATTAACTGCATCGAGTACGCATTGCCAGATTTCAAGGGTTACACAGTCCATACAGTTTTCGCAAGGGTTGTCGTCAGTTTCAAGGCAAGCAACAGGAGCAAGACTACCTTCTGTTACTCTTAAAATTTCGCCTACTGTATATTCGACTGGCTCGCGAGTAAGTTTATAGCCACCCTGTGCACCACGAGTGCTTTCAACAAGATTTTCTTTGGCTAAAAGTTTGATAATCTGTTCAAGGTATTTTTCACTGATATTCTGTCTTGTTGCAATAGATTTTATTGAGATATAGCCGTCTTCTTTATGGATTGCAAGATCTGTCATAAGACGAAGCGCATATCTGCCTTTTGTTGAGATTTTCATAATATCTACACCCTTTTAGAGTATTGTTTTTAGTTTCGAAAATAATATACTACAAAATTACTAGGAATTCAAGAGTTAATTCATATAAATTTGGTGGGAATTGGGATTTTTATAAAGAAAAAGCGTGGTCAAAGACCACGCTCATTTTATTCTGCTTTTGGGTTTTTAGAAAGTTTTTGTGCCCATTTTCTCATTTCAAGAACAATGTCACCACTTGTTTCTACTACTGTACCGTGTTTTTCTTGTGATTTGAACGCAAGGTGACGGAACAATACGATAAACGCACCGCCGACTGCAGCACCACCAAGAATAATAAAGAAAAGTGGAATTCTGCAGCTAAGCCAATCGCCTGAACGAAGCGGTAATGTGAATGATATGTAATACTCGCCCATTTTGAAAAGTTCTTCGAATGTATAGCCATTGCCATATCTTGGAAGTTCAGTTAAATATGCAGTATTTGTAATATTGAAAACTGCAACTAAAAGACCTGTTACTGCTGAGCCAATCATATAGCCCGGAATAATTGTAAGTGGGCTACGATATGCATTTGTCATTGAGAATGCAACTGTGAGTTTAGCATTTTCAAAGAACGCGTTAATTGGTCCTGTAACTGCAATATTGCTGTCGTCAGTATCAAGTTTGAAGCTCTTTTTCTTAATAAATCCACGGAATATCATTGCAAAAAGTGGAATCCAACCAAGTGACACGAAACAAGCGCCATAGATTGTCATAAATCTTGCGTCCCCTGCGAAAAGCATTGCAATAGCAACTGAAAATGCCGCCATTGAAACAGGTCCGATAAGGTCAAAACCAACCATAAGTCCCATAACGATACCGCAAAGCACTACACTACTGTTTGCAAGGTTTGTAAGTGGCTCAACAAGTGCTTCGCCAAGTGCATTAAATGGTAACTGGATACCATAACGGATAAGCAAGAACGTAAGTGCACAAGATGCAACAGGAAGAATAAGTACAAGTACGATTAAATCAACTTGTTCTAATAATTCCACACCACCAAAATTTTCAGGAATAAACTTGATTTTCTTTAATGTTTTATCAAGCTTTTTGCCGAGGTTTTCTTTGATGTTATCCCATGCTATGTAAAGATATTTAATGAGCAAAGCAAGTGCTATTGCCATTATGAAATATCCCATATAGCCGATATTTGCACCGCCACCGTTATTAAGTGGAGTTGCAAAATAAGCCACATACATCTGATTTGCGGGCACAGGATTACCTGCAAAATGACAGAAATAAATGCTCAATGCCAAAGCCGGTGCCAATGCAGGAAGCCCTGCAATGAGATAAGCACTTAATGCCACAAATGCGATAAAGAAGAAGTCTGTTGCCCAGAAAAGAATAAACCACAAAATTTGCTCGTTACCTTTTTCGGCAGCATCAAGAATATGTTCAATGCCAAAAATGTTTTGGATTACAAAGAAGAAACCTGCACCCAATGCACCAAAAAGCTGCACAATGAACATTATGGATGTTGAACGATATATATTTTTTCTTAAACTGATTATTTCGTTTTTCATACCCAATCCCCTGTTGATTTATTTTGTTTCTGCTTTTTCTTTGTCTTTTTCTGCAAGTTTGTTTGTGTTCATTGAATTGCGGTAAACAACAAAACGACAGAAGAGATATTCGGTTACAAGGTTGCAAGACATTGTTACTGCTTCAATTATGTAGTTGTTGATTTCTGCTTGCTCTGCCAAGTGACCAAGATATGCAGAAACCGGTGTGAATACACAATAGAAGAGTGCAACTTTAAGCATTGCTATTGGTACATTTGTTGCAGATTTGAATGTGAATTTGCGGTTTACTGTAAAATTATAGAGAACTGACAGAGTGAGTGATGGAAGATATGCCACAATATGTGCACAACCTGTGAGTTCGTGAATAATTGTGTATGACACAATCTGGATAATTCCTGCGCCCATTGAGAATGCAACGAATTTTGCAATCTGGATTAATGTTTCTTTAGTTGAAAGTTTCTGATTTGACATAAGTTTATCCCCCGTTATATTTCAGGTTTGAAAGATGGCATAAGTTCGAGCTTGAACAAGTTCATTTTATGCTTTCTATCAATCAAATCTTTCTTTTCTTTATCTTCAATTTCGCCTGTTCTGATATATTTATCAAGTTCGGCATAAGTGAAGCCTAAATTGTCTTCATCAGTTTTGCCACAGAGTCCGTCGATTGGTGTTTTTTCAACAAGATTTTTGGGAAGTCCCAACAAATGACCGATTTGCTTCATTTCGGCTACTGTCAGGAATGAGCAAGGGCTGAAATCCCCCACTGAATCACCATAACGAGTTGAATAACCCACCCAATCTTCAGAAAGATTACAAGTATTTGCAACTCGACCATTAACAGATTGACTAACAGCATAAAGAGTTGTCATTCTCACTCTTGGTGGAATATTCTGCACAGTTTGTGGTGTGATTTCTAAATCTGCAGGAAGATTTTTCATAAGCCCATCAACTGTATCTTTAATATTTACTGTATAATTTTTTATGCCGAGATGTTCGACTAATTGTTTTGCACAATCAATATCGTGTTGCTCACCACAAGGCATAAGCACACCGATTACGCGGTCTTTGCCCAATGCTTCAACACAGAGAGCCGCAACAATTGATGAGTCTTTGCCACCCGAAATTCCAACAACTGCATTGCAATCTTTTCCGTTTTGCTCGAAAAAGTCTTTTATCCACTGGACACATTGATTTTTAACTTTAAGTGCATCAAATTGGTACATTTTATCACGCTCCAATATTAATATTGTACCACTATTTTTATAAAGTTTCAATAAAAAATAAAGGACTACAAAAGTAGTCCTAAAAAATAGAAATTTACTTTAAAACGGATTAAATATATTAATGTTTTGTTTCTTTAACATGTACACATACACGCCAAAAGAAACTATACTATCAAATACATTGCCTAATCCAAACATTAATGCAATCCCCATAAGTGTTGGTGTCCAAACGCCCGAAATATACAAAACAAATGCTATACCGTAGTAAATTGAATTTGTTATTACTGATTCAAAAAGCATATATTGAGTTTTACCCAACCCATAAAATGTTGCATCAAAAACATTTTGTAATGCGTAAAACACATAAAAGCCCACAAGCACAAAAACAAGTTCAAAAAGTTTATCTACTTCTTCAAAACCAAGCACATTGCTCATAAAAGGTTTCCACAAGGGAACTGATACAACCCAAGATAACGCAATAAATACTGTTACAGCAAAATAACCAAGAGAGTTTTTTCTGATATTTTCTTTATCTCTTGATATTTCTTGTTTTATTAATTCACCAAGTTGTAATATTGGTAACAATAGCCATCCCCAAATAAAATTGTTTGCCACCCAATATGTGCCTTGCTCTCCTACAACATTGACCATTCTGGCAATCATCAACATATAAGCAATATTTCTGACAAAAGATTCCAAACCAGAAATACCACCTATCTTTGCAAGCTGCTTTGCCCAGATAAAATCAAGTTTTTCTCTAGAAACAATTTCAATATTTTCCTTTTCAATCAATATGATAGAAACTATCAATAAAAGCAAATTGACAATAATATTTGAAAACCCAATACCATTTACACCTAATTTTAATGATACAGGTAAAGATGAAACTAAAAAAACATCAGAAATAATGCAAAGTAAAAATCTACTAGCTGTCAAAATATAAAGATATTTACTTTTATTGATGCTCACAAGTGCAACAAGCAAAAATTGTGTCAATATTGCAAAAACATTAGCTACACTTTCAATTCTTATATATGTAGCTGATTCATTTATAATGCTTATATCCGTCGCCATAAATGATAAGAGATTTTTTGCAAAAGCTATAATAAGTAACGATAATATCAAATATATTATAAAAGTGATAATCGTGCCTGTTCGGATACGATTTGCAAATTCTTTTTTATCGTTTACAACTTTACCAATAAAATAAAACAATGGTAATATTATTGCTTCATTCAAAATCTCATACAATAAGTTCACCCATGATAGTTGCCCTGCAATAGAATAAGACCAATCCCCCGGTAATTGACCGATAAAAAACACTCGTAGTGTTGTGTAAATTGTTGGACTTAAACCCAGAACAAGCAAAGCCGCAAAGAGTTTGTAATTAATTCTACCTAATGATAATTTGATTTTTGAAAACATAAATATGCCTCCTTTTAAATTTGTAAAAAGGACAAGAAAAAAACACCTGCAATATAATCACAGGTGTGCTAAAAACGACAATAACTCGCTAACGACAAGCCTGTGACCAAAAGTGCGAAATGCCGGAAGATACCAAAAGTTTGTCAAGCTTGAAGTATGTATCCCAATCATTATAAAATGAAAGCTCAAGTCACTATTTACTTGATTTTATTATAACTATATAACAAGTATTTGTCAAATAAAAAAGGACTACGAAAAATCGTAGTCCTGATTTTATTAGTCTAATGGTTTCATTGTAGGGAGACGCTCAAAATGAGTTTAACAATGCTTTATAATTTCTTATAACCTCTTATAACTTGCTATTATAAAACTGAGAAAATCAAAATTTTCTTATATATTCTTATAAGTTTTTATAATTTCTCCCAAATCTCTGGTAAATTTGTGGTAAAAACACTATAATAAAATTGTTGACAAAAGAAATTTTAGTGATATACTGTAATGATTTAATCTTAAATGAAAGGAGACATTATAGTTATGCACGATTTTGAATATGTTCCTAACGAAGAATGGGAACCCGTGCGAGATGAACTTTTTGAAATTATTCACAGGCTACAAGACGAAGTTAGAGATAATTTTACCTTCCAATATCACTTTGTAGGAAGTAGTAAGCGAAAGATGATAACCCGTGACCGAAATTCTAATACTGGCTTTGATTTTGATGTGAATATTGAAGTTAATGACCCTAATGAAAACTATTCTGCCGAAGAAATACGTAACATTCTTCACAAGAGTCTTGATAAGGTTACTAACCCTTACGGATATTCGATTTTCGGGTATGATTACACCGAAGACTCTACCCGTGTTCTCACCATCAAAGTGAAGGACAGAGTGAACTCTCGCATTTTACATAGTTGTGACTTTTGCATTATATATGAATGTGAAGATGGTCGGCAGCAATATATTCGCTACAACAAAAAGCAGAATAGTTATTCGTGGGAATACCAACCAAAAGGATATATGGAACTGCCTGCCAAAATTGAGTGGATTAAAAAGCACGGATTGTGGCAACATGTTCGAGATTATTACCTATACAAAAAGAACATAAACGATAACGCCGACAAGCATTCAAGAACCATATTTGCAGAGACAGTTCATGAAATATGGCAAAAAAACAAATAAACAAACGGACTATGGAATTTCCATAGTCCGTTAAATTTTAGTAAACTGTGGTAAGAAGGTTTTTAAACGTTTTTATATCTTCTTATAAGTTTTTATAACTCCTTATTAGTCAAGGGGTTTCATTGTGGGGAACAAGATTACATCACGGATTGCTTGGCTATCTGTGAGCAACATTGTCATACGGTCGATACCGAAACCGATACCACCTGTTGGTGGCATACCAAGTTCAAGAGCATAAAGGAAGTCTTCGTCTGTTGTATTAGCTTCTTCGTCACCGAGTGCTAAAAGTTCTTCCTGAGCCTTGAATCTTTCTCTCTGGTCGATTGGGTCGTTAAGCTCTGAATAAGCATTTGCCATTTCCCAACCGTTCATAAAGAACTCAAAACGCTCAACATAGTTAGGGTCTTCAGGCTTTTTCTTTGTGAGAGGTGAAATCTCAATTGGATGGTCCATAACAAATGTTGGCTGAACAAGGTGGTCTTCAACAAATTCTTCAAAGAAGAGATTGAGAATGTCGCCCTTCTTGTGATGTGGTTCAAACTCAACATGGTGTTCTTTCGCAACAGCCTGTGCTTCTTCAACTGTGTTGATTTCGTTAAAGTCAACACCTGAATATTTCTTAACTGCATCAAGCATTGTAATTCTTTCAAATGGCTTACCTAAATCCATTTCAATTCCGTTGAATACGATTTTTGTTGTGCCGAGAACTTCTTGTGCTACATAACGATAAAGATTTTCTGTTAAGTCCATCATACCGTGGTAGTCAGTATAAGCCTGATAGAGTTCCATAAGAGTAAATTCTGGGTTATGACGAGTGTCAAGACCTTCGTTACGGAATACACGACCGATTTCGTAAACTCTTTCCATACCACCAACGATGAGACGCTTTAAGTAAAGTTCAAGAGAAATACGAAGTTTAATATCTGTATCAAGAGCATTGAAATGTGTTTCAAATGGACGAGCTGCTGCACCACCTGCGTTATAAACGAGCATTGGTGTTTCAACTTCCATAAAGCCTTCGCCGTCAAGATATTTACGAACTGCGCTGATAATCTTTGAACGGTTGATAAGAGTCTGTTTTGACTCTTGATTCATGATAAGGTCAATATATCTTTGACGATATCTCATATCAGTATTTGTAAGACCATGGAATTTTTCAGGAAGAATTTGCAAGCTCTTTGAAAGAAGTGTAACTTCACTTGCGTGAATTGAAATCTCGCCTGTTTTTGTTTTGAACACTTCACCCTTAATACCGATAATATCACCAATATCAAGCTTTTTGAATGCTTTATATTCTTCTTCGCCAATGCTATCTCTTGCCACATAAGACTGAATGTTACCTTTAAGGTCTTGAATATTGCAGAAAGATGCTTTACCCATAACACGCTTTGACATCATTCGACCTGCAACACTGACAGTTTTGCCTTCAAGAGCTTCGAAATCAGCCTTAATATCTGCACTATGATGAGTCTGGTCATATTTTGTGATTACAAATGGGTCATTGCCTTCTTCTTGCAATGCTTTAAGTTTTTCCTGACGGATTCTTTGCTGTTCGCCCAAATCCACTTCAGGTTGATTGTTTCTAATCTCTTCTGCCATGTTTATTCTCCGATTATTTTAAGATTTCTGCAATTTTGAATTGAAGAGCACCGTTTGGTGTTTCAACTGTTACTTTGTCGCCAACTTTATGGCCAATGAGTGCTTTACCAACAGGTGATTCGTCTGAAATCTTGCCTGCTGCTGGGTCTGCCTGAGCAAAGCCAACGATTGTATAAACAAATTCTTTTTTCTTTTTGTCAACGATTTTAACAACTGTACCGATGTGAACATTTTCATTACCAAGTGATTCAACATCAAGAACTTTTGCATTTTTGAGAATGTGTTCGATTTCGCTGATACGAGCTTCAAGTTTTGCTTGGTCGTTCATAGCTTCATCATATTCACTGTTTTCTGACAAGTCACCAAAGCTCTTTGCAAGTTTGATTTTTTCTGCAGCTTCTTTTCTGCCTTCAACTTTAAGTTGGTCAAGCTCTGCTTCAAGTTCTTTGAGAGCTTCTATTGTAAGTAATGTTTCTGCCATTTGAAAAACTCCTTTATTTTATAGAGTAATTTTGGACAAAACATAATTGCCCATATTGAAGATATTATATTAAAAAATTATCGTTGTGTCAAGTAAATATCAGTTCATTTGTCCCCTTTTTTTCGCCATTTATGAGGGTTGTTTCAAAACACAAGTCAGCAAGTTCAAAAACACCACAAAACTCATATAGTGCAGAATAAAATAAGAGTTTATCAACACTGTTATCATAAAGATTTTCATATATTTCGGGCACTTTAAAATCTTCACCATCGGATATGTTATAAACTGCTTTTTTAGTGTTTATTGTCATTATATTTTGCTCTGTATCTATTTTAACAGTTGCATTCTGTATTTCACTTTGAAGAAGTACACAAAGTCCTGTATTTCCGAGAATATAATCACATATTTTTTCATATTTTTGCTTTTGGTCAGTTGTTATAGTAATTCTTTGAAAATACGGCACTAATTTTAGAAGAAAATCCGTTGACACTCCCCTTTTATCAATTACGCAAAGAGAATCGAATGTTTTATTCTGCTCTTTTAAAACTTTAACAAAAGTATTTTTTATCATTTTTTCATAAAGAATTTTATTGTTATAGCGCCCTACACCTTTGACATTTTCAATGCTAATTGAATCATCTAAAAGCAATCTGTTTGCGCATTTGCCCACGAAATAAGTTACCTGTTGCCAATCGATTCCCTTTTTGCCTATTGTCGCTTCAAGTTTATAAAACGGTGCACCTTTGAAAACGGGAATTGTTTTTAATTCATAAATATCCTTTATAAATCTACCGAATAACTTTTCTTTAAAACTATCTCTTCTTTCACTGATTTTCAGTAAACAAAACATAAAAAAATCCCCCCGCATTAGAATATGCGAAGGGATATAGATTTAATCACTTACCAATTCAAGAGCTTTTTGATATTGAGCATCTTCTTCAAGAGTCAACATATAAAATCTTGCGTTTTGTTCCGGTGTGAGAGCCACTTCATAATCAGGTGTCAAACCAATACCGTTGAAACTTTCGCTCTTATATGGATTGATTTTTGCAATTGTCAACATAACTGCACTGCCGTCACTTAATTCAAAGATTTCTTGCATTGTGCCGTTACCTGCAGTTTTAACACCTACAAGTTGAGCCATTCCGAAATCTCGAAGGTCACAAGCAAAAAGTTCTGCTGCGCCCGAAGTGCCACCATTTACAAGTACAGTCATTCTGAAACTTACACTATTTGAGTCAGATGTGAAAGTTTCGATTGTATTGCCGTTTTTATCAATAGCAGTCGCGATTGCGCCCGTACCTTCAGTACCAACTGGGACTAACATATCAATACAATCAGTTGCATATTTAATGAGCCCTGTATCAGTATTTCTCAAATCAAAGATAATTGATGTTACTGAATTTGAGTTCATATATTTGATAGCATCTTTAAGTTGTTCTTCTGTTGTACTGTAAAAAGATGTGATTTTTATATAACCTACTTTATCACTTGCACTGTAATAAACAGACTGTGCTGCATAGCCACGAGCAACTGAAACTGTTTTTGACTCATTATTATGAGTGAAAGTCACTTGAACATTAGTGAGTTTTTCACCGCTGAGTTTTTCAATAAGACTTTGGCTGTTTGCACCATTTACTGTTACACCGTCAACTGCAGTAATCACATCACCTTTTGCGATACCTTGAAGTTGAGCCGGTGAACCAGAAGAAACTTCAGAAACATAGATATTATTGTTTTTGCTGTCATAAACAGCAATTACACCAATACCACCCTTGTTACCCTTTTCTTCTTCTTTATAATCTGCATATTTATCGGCATTCATAAAGTAACTGTAACGGTCACCAACACCTTCAACATATCCATTTGACATCATTGAATTGAGAAGATTTTCGTTGAGTTCACCGAAATAGTTTTTGCGGACAACATCATCAATTTCTGAAACAGATGAATAAAGGTTTGAACGGTCACTTACATCAGTGATAATGTTATTATAAATACCCATTGCCACTGTCATTGTTATTGTTATTGTCAATGCAATTGAAAGAAAAATCAATGAAATTGCAAGACCTAATGATATTTTTTTATTCAAAGGACATCACCCTTTTCCGTCTTTTATTATACCATTGGAGATGGAAGATATGGCTCTGGATTTACGCGGTTACCATTAACACGTACTTCAAGGTGCAAGTGAGCGCCTCCAGCAGGGTTTGCCGCTGTTGGTCTTGGAATACACTTACCTGTGTTACCAACTGTACCAATATTTTGCCCTTGCTTAACCTTGTCACCAACACTAACATTCATAGTAGACATGTGTGCATAAAGAGTACTAAGACCATTACCGTGGTCAATAATAACATGGTTTCCATAGCTTGTGCTTTGGTAAACAGCTTTAATAACAGTACCATCTGCCATTGCATAAAGTTTTGCACCCCATGTTGTCCAATATGTACCTGAACCATAACTGTTGCTTACATAACGGTTTTTATATGAAACCAAGTCAACAGCAGGCAAGCCATCAACAATGTGTTCTCTATAATTTGCAGAGAACTGAACACCTGATTCTTGGATTGGGCAAATTGTTCCCTTGCTTGAAACACGGAAGTTGTGACCTGTTGAGCCACTTACAGTACCATCACCGCTTGAACCAGAGTTTGCAAGTTCTTTATCAATTTCTTTTGAGGCTTCTTCCTTTGCTTTTAAGTCTTGTGCAAGAAGTTTCTTTACATAAGCACTATCCTGGTCAAGGCTACCGATAACTTCATTTTGTTTATTGATATTAGCTTGGTTTTGTCTGATTACTTTTTCTTTCTTAGCAATCTGCTCATCATAAACTGCCTTTTCTGACTCACGCTGTGCTTTATCTGCTTCAATTTTTTGACGGCTCTTATCGAGTTCATCACGCTTTGCTTTCAAATCTTCAACCATTTTATTAAGGCCATTGATTTGTTCTTCAAGGTCACTTACAATTGCAGTATCATGTTTTGAAATTTGACGAATAAGCTCTGTTCTATTAAGGAAATCTTGAAAATCTGTTGCACTTAAAAAGATTTCAAGTTCACTTGTTTCACCAGCCATATAAGCTGCTCTAAGTCTTTTTGAAAGAAGCTCATAAGTTTCATCAATTTTAACATTTTGCTCTGCGATTTGAGCATCAATTGTTGCAATTTCTGTTTCTAATGTGGTAATACTTGCTTGAAGAGCTTCAATTTCTTCATTCAACTCTTGAATTTTCTTTCTGATTGGTGCAACCTGTTTTTCTATTTCATTAATTTGAGCATCCAATGCTTTATTCTGTGCTTCAAGAGCTTCAATATAATCTTCTTTTTTATCTTTTTGTTTAGCTAATTCTTCAAGTTTTTTCTCGTTAGCTGCAATGTCAGCTTCAATGTCGGCAAGGCTTCTTGCTGATGTAGGGAACACAAATGAAGAGAAAAGCATTACGAACGCAAATAAAACCGAAAGTAATTTAAAACTATTCTTCACTTACAACGCTCCCTTGCTCTTTAAGATATTTACCCATTGAAATTAAACTACCAAATGAGCCTGTGAAAACACCGATTCCCATAAATATGAGAAGAATCCAACCTGCATATTCTCCAAATGAAACCGGTGTAAAAATTGCAAGCATGTTTTTGAATATATAAATCATGCCCTGATAAAGACCTGCAAGCAAGCCAAAGGACACAACACTTGATGTGACACCGATTACCATACCTTCAATCATAAATGGCCAACGGATAAACCAGTTTGTCGCACCAACGGCTTTCATAATGCTGATTTCAAGTTTACGAGAGAACATTGTGATTCGAATTGTGTTTGAAATGATAAAGAGTGACACGATAAAGAGCAATGCCACCATACCTGCGATTACAATTGTAACGGCTTTACGCACATTGACAAGTTTATCAGCAAGGTCACCGTTTTCACGGACATTCTCAACATTCTGCATTGCTTTGAGTTCTGAAACAGTTTGGTCAAACATTGTCAAATCTTTAACCACAACTTTATAAGCGTCAGGCAATGGATTTTCTTCAAGACCTTCAAGAAGAACCGCATCATCACCCATGCTTTCAAGCTGTGCTGCAAATGCATCTTCTTTTGGAACGAAAATACAATCTTCAATGTTATTCATTACTTTAATTTCATTGCCCATTTTGGTTGTATCTTCATCTGACACACCGTCCTGAACATAAACCATAACAACATTTTGGCTTTCAATGTTATCAAGTAATGAGTTAATGTTGAAATAAATCATTGAGCCAAGACCAATAATTACAAGACAAGCCATCAAAACAGTAATTGATGCCAATGACATGAGTCTGTTGACCCAAACATTACGGAAGCCTTCTTTTGTAAGGTATTTTAAACTTGCACCTTTCATCATTCAGCACCCCCGTCTTCTGTATCAAGATATTTTGAATAGTCAAAATCATCATCAAGACCATAGTTTTTCATAAACTCTTCAAGTTCACGGTCACTATTAGGCTGAATATAATATGATGTTACTTCTTTTTCTCCAATTTTTTGCTCAGTCTCTTTTACTTCGTCGCGAGACTGTTCAACTTTTTCCATTATTTCTTGCTCGGCTGCTTCAATCTTTTCTGCAGTTGTTTCTGCTTCGGCAACTGCTGTATGTACAACTTCTTCTTTAACCTTTGTGCCTGTATCTGAAACAACACTACCCTGTTCAATTGTAATAACACGGTGATTAAAACGACGAACTAACTCATGCTCGTGAGTAACCATAACAATTGTTGTGCCAGTGTTATTAATATGGTTGAGCAATTCGAGAATTTCATAAGACATTTCAGGGTCAATGTTACCTGTTGGCTCGTCGGCAATAATAATGCCTGCATTATTTACGAGAGCACGAGCGAGAGCAACTCTCTGTTGTTCACCACCTGAAAGTTCAGTTGGCAATTGACGGGCTTTTGATGAAAGTCCAACAAGGCTCAACACATAAGGAACTCTTTTTCTGATTTCTTTTTCTTTTGCACCGATAACTCGCATAGCAAATGCAACATTATCATAAACTGTCATATTCTGAATAAGACGGAAATCTTGGAAAACAATACCCATTGTTCTTCTGAACTTTGGAATATCTCTGTTCTTAATTGTATTGAGATTATAATTATTGATAACAACAGTCCCACTATTGGCAACTTGTTCTCTCATTATGATTTTAAGAAATGTACTTTTACCTGCACCTGACGAACCAACAACGAATACGAATTCACCATCATGGATTGTAAGGGAAACATCACGAAGTGCATGAGTACCATTATCATATGTTTTTGAAACATTTTTGAATTCAATCACAATATGCACCTTTTCTTTCTTTAGGGTTAGTTTTATCGGCTTTTTGCATATAATTACACATAATAACCATTATCGGCAACTATTATACCACAAAATATTGTGTTTGTAACAATTTTTATAAAATGTTCACATTTATCGTCGTTTTGCATAAAATACATACAACATAATGTTTATTTTCAACAAAAATAAAGGGGCGAAACATAAGTTTCGTCCCTTTTGTGATTTTTTAATACTTGATAGGATTAGCATCAAGATATTTCTTAACCATCAATGCTACTTTAAACACGATTGCATCGTCAAATTCTCTCAAATCAAGACCTGTGAGTTTCTTGATTTTTTCAAGACGATAAACAAGTGTATTTCTGTGAACAAAGAGTTTTCTTGATGTTTCAGAAACATTAAGGTTATTCTCAAAGAATTTCTGAATTGTGAAAAGTGTTTCATAGTCAAGACTCTCGATTGAGCCACGCTTGAAAATCTCACGAAGGAACATTTCACAAAGTGTTGTTGGAAGCTGATAAATAAGTCTTGCGATACCAAGATTATCATAACTTACGATTGTCTTTTCAGTATCAAAAACCTTACCAACTTCAAGAGATACCTGAGCTTCTCTGAATGAACGAGCCAAATCTTTGATTGTATCAATTGCAGAGCCGATACCAACGAGAACATGAGTATAATATTCTGTTCCCAATGAGTCAGCAATTGAACGAGCAAGTTTTTCAAGGTCTTTTGGTTCAATGTTACTCTTAACTTCTTTAACGAGAGCAATATCGGTTTCGTTAATATTGATAACGAAGTCCTTTGTCTTATCAGGGAACAAGTCTTGAATAACATCAAATACAGAAACATCGTTCTTTTCTGTAATTCTGATAAGGAGAACTGCTCTTGTTACATCACTATTGAAGTGAAGCTCACGAGCTTTAATATAAATATCACCAGGCAAGATATTATCAAGGATTACATTCTTGATAAAGTTGCTTCTGTCATATTTTTCATCATAATATTGCTTGATAGTTGAAAGTGAAACTGCAAGAACTGATACATAACGAGCTGCAATTTCATCGTCGCCTTCTACAAACACAGCATATTCAGGATGCATGTGCGCACCGAAAACCTGATATGTATATCCATCTGCGACGCTTCTTTCAGGCGATGCAAAAACATCTGCTACAGCGTGTGACTGAATCTCGCCAATTCTGCTAAGCTCACTGCAAGAAATTACAGTGCCTGTTTCGTCAATTATACCGAAAGTTCTGTCGACAACATCAGTCATCTGATGTACGATTCCTTGAAACAATCTGTTAGACATGGCTTTTACCACCTTTTATACAAATTCACGATTGGAACACTATGTATTTTACACAATAAAATGCGTTTTGGCAAGTGAAAAATTGATATTTTTTAATTTTTTTATAACATTTTTCACAAAAAAAGACACAAATTTTAGTCAAATCACGCACCTGAGCCTGTTTTTCGACCAATTTTTCATTGTTCAAAATGACGAAAAAATTATCTTTCAGAGAGTAAATTTAACTCATTTTGGGTTATTTCACGGCATTCGCCCGGTTTTAAGGTTTCATCTAATTCGAGATTGCCCATTTTTGAACGATGCAAACCAATCACTTTATTGCCCGCAGCAGCAAACATTCTTTTAACCTGATGATATTTGCCTTCGCAAATCATAATCTGCACCAAAGGATGCTCGCCATCTTCTAAAATTTCAACTTTTGCTTCTTTTAAGGTTGTCCCGTCTGCGAGAGTTATCCCCTTTTCAAGCATTTCTATATCACTTTGTGAAAGTGAATGTTCTAAAGTTGCAAGATATGTTTTGAAAATATGATTTTTGGGTGAAAGAATTTTATGAGCAAAATCACCATCGTCAGTAATAAGCACAAATCCTGTTGTATCTTTATCAAGTCGCCCAGCAGGGAAAAGTCCTTTTCTGTATAACTCGTCGGGCACTAAATCCACAACAGTTTCATCCGTTTCACTTTCACTTGCAGAGACTATTCCCTGTGGTTTGTTGAGCATTATATAAATGTGTTCTTTTAAAGAGAGAGTTTCGCCATCTAAAGTAACAGTATCATTCTCTATATCAATTTTGATGTCACTTTTTTTGACAACAACACCATTAACTGAAATTCTGCCTTTTTTAACTATCTCTTTCACATCACGGCGAGAGAGTGTCCCCTGTGACGCAAGAATTTTATCAAGTCTTTCCATTATTTTTATCCTTTAAGTTTTTTCAAATCCGTGCATAAAGCCATCTAGTTCAATTGAGCAGACATCTCCGCCAACCACGAGTCCTTCATATACCAACAGATTTATTCTGATATAGTTTTTGTTTTCGTGACCGGGATAATTCTTCACAGAATATGTCCAACGCTTCACACGAACACCTGCATAAGTTTTCAAATCAAAGCCCTGTTTCAACTGAATATCGTTATATTGTGTGTAAGTTTCGTCAAATTCTGCTGGAATTATGACTTCGCACACTTCAACGGGGTCTTCCTGGACTTCCCAACCAAATTGGGATATAAATGTCAAGCGTTCTTCTGCCGTTGAAGCCTTGATGCTTGATTTATCTGCATTGGCTACATCTGTGCTTTCTTGAGAGAGTATAAACAAACTTATTACTGTCAACACCACAAAGGCTATAAGCAAAAACAGCTTTATCTGCTTAGATTTTATTGAATAAACGAACATAAATTAACACCTCGAACACAATTTATATAAATAAATATGCGGCGAGGTGTGAATTTATAATATTAAAAAATATTAAATGTATTTTAATAGTGTCATCTATAAATATGAAGATATTTTTTCTATAACAATGAGAAAACCGCAAGACATACGAGTGTATTTCGAGGATTTTCGAAGCAGTTATAGGGAAAATAGACCATATTTATTCGTCTACTCTCTTAGATTGAGAAGCTGCTCTAAGATGTTGACGAGCGCGACGAATTTCGTTAACTGAGTTTGTGAGTGTTTCGTCAGCAACTGCTACGATGCTTTCAACATATTCACTTGCACTTGTGCGCATTTCGTTAGACCAGTTTCTTGCCTGCTCTGTAAGTTCAGTAGCGCTTTGTCTTGCCTGTTCAACAATTTCAGTAGCCTGTGTTCTTGCGAGAGCAAGAATTTCTGCTGCCTGTGCTTCTGCACCACGAGTGATTTCATCTTCAGAAATAATTTCTTTTGCACGAAGATGTGCTTTTTCGATAATCTTATCTGCGCTTTCTTGTGCACCTGCAAGAATTTCTTTTCTTTCAGAAGCGATTTTTCTTGCCTGCATAAGTTCATCAGGCATATTAAGTCTGATGTCTTCAATTGCAGTTTTGATAGCCGCTGAATCAACCAAAAGGTTTGATGTAAACGGTACTGTTTTTCCTTCTTCGAGTATTACTTCAATTTCTTCAAGTAAGCTTTCTATTGTCATTTGCTCACACCTCGTTTAATTCTTTTTACTATTATATCACGAATTGATTCAGGAACAAAATCACTTATATCCCCACCCAATTCGCAAATTTGCTTAACAACACTTGAACTTAAGTAAAGATTTTCAACTTTTGTATTGATGAAAACTGTTTCAAGTTCATTATTGAGTTTCTTGTTCATCTGTGCCTGCTGAAACTCATATTCAAAGTCAGACACAGCGCGAAGCCCTTTAACAACTGCAACTGCATTTTTCTCTTTTGCATATTCAGCCAAAAGACCTTCGTTAATATCAACCTCAACATTTGGCAAATCTTTGGTACAACTCTTAATGAGCTCAGCTCTTTCTTCAGGACTGAAACAAAAATTTGTCTTTGAAGGGTTTTTCATAACCACAACTATAACCTTATCAAAGAGTTTAGAACTGCGATTGATAATGTCAAGGTGACCATTTGTAATCGGGTCAAAACTACCCGGACAAATTACGGTTTTCATATTCTCACTTATTCTTTCTGTATGCTGTAAGTTTTATTTTGCCGTATCTGTATTCACGGTGAATTTTAAACTCACCTGCTGTTTCAGGCAAAGTTTCATCTAAAGCACTTTCGCAGATGATTATACCCCAGTCATTCATTTTCTTTGCAACAACTGGTAAAACAGCATCAATTATTTCTTTATTGTACGGTGGGTCAAGAAGAGCAATATCGAATTTATCTTTGCTCAAAGTAATATACATTTTTGAGTCGCCACAAAAAACACTTGCTCTTTTTTCAAAACCAACAGATTTAAGATTTTGTTTCACCACATCAACCGCACGATTTGCACTATCTACAAATGTGCAATGTTTAGCACCACGGCTGAGTGCTTCAATACCAAGTTGACCTGAACCTGCAAACAAGTCAAGAACACTTGCACCTTCAAGGTCAAACTGTATGATATTGAACATTCCTTCTTTTACTCTGTCGGTGGTAGGACGAACATCTTCGCCTTCAAGAGTTATAAGTTTTCTGCCTCTTGCTTCACCTGTAATTACTCTCATAAATTCGCTCCAACCTATCAATACATAAGGGTATTATCCCATTTTTATAGTAATTTGTCAAATATTTTTATATTCAAGTTGAAAAAAATGCAATGAATTTATCTTATTTTAATGAAATAAGCAACTTTTCAAGGTCATTTACACTCTCAACTATGTATTCTGCACCCGCTTCTTCAATAACTTCACGGTCTCTAAATCCCCAAAGAACACCAATTGATGGAAGATTTGCATTTTTCGCAGTAAGAATATCAGTATCTGCATCCCCTACAAAAACTGTATTTTCAATTTTGCTATCTAATTTTTCAAGAGCATAGAAAACACCGTCGGGTGCAGGTTTGTTTGGTCTGTCGTCAGAGCTACCTACTACGAAATCAATATTTTCTCCAAACATTCTCTTACACAAATCCTGTGCTGCAAAATCCGCTTTATTAGTAACAATAGCAGTTTTAAAGCCTGCTTTTTTGATGTTTGTGAGCATTTCATTGATACCATCATAAGGTGCTGTTTTGTCTTCCATATGAATCTTGTAATAATCACAAAAATCCTTAAAACAGATTTCAAATGTTTCATTATCAATATTTTCTGGTACTGCTCTCTCCATTAAAAGACGGATACCATTGCCCACAAAAGAACGGATTTCATTTAAATTGCGAAGCGGAAAGCCCTGTCTTTCAAGAGCATAGTTTACGCTATCTTTCAAATCTTCAAGAGTATTTAAAAGTGTTCCATCCAAATCAAAAACTATTGTATTTATCATTATTCTTCTCCCTGATTATAGAAATTATATATTTTTTCGGCTAAAGGAAGATTTATCCCTTTAACTTTTGCAAGGTCTTCTACACTTGCATTTTTAATAGCTTTTATTGTTTTAAAAGTTTTAAGCAATTCTTTGGCTTTTTTCTCACCAACACCGCTGATTTTTGTAAGTGATGATTCCAAGCCTTTTTTAGCGTGCTTTTTGTGGTGGAAGCTAACAGAAAATCTGTGAACTTCTTCTTGAATCTCTGACACCAAAGTGAATACCGCCCTGTTTGAATTAATTGCGATTTCACCACCATCGCCCGTTATTGCACGAGTCTTGTGTTTTGAGTCTTTGACCATACCAAACAATGGCACATCTATATTCATTTCGTTGAAAACTTCTCTTACTGCACTTACCTGACCTTTACCACCATCAAGCAAAATCAAATCGGGCATTTTGCCGAATCCTTCTTCGGCATTTTCGTTTTTATGCTTTTCATATTCATTAAAACGGCGTTCCAATACTTCACGCATTGAGCCGTAGTCATCTTGTCCCACAAATGATTTGATTGTGAATGTACGATATGCCCGTTTTAAGGGACGACCATTTTTAAAGACAATCATACCCGCCACATTATCGTCGCCACCTGTATGAGAAATGTCATAAGACTCGATATATTCGGGTGTATGGTCTAATCCAAGAAGAGTTTTCAATTCTTCAAGGACTTTGATTTCGCCTGATTTTCTACCTTTTTTCTGTGCAAGTTTTTCAAAGGCGTTCTCACGACACATATTAACAAGTTTTAATCCGTCGCCCTTTTGTGGCACAGAAATCGCACATTTTTTGCCACGAAGATTAGTAAGGTATTGAGCCATTAAATCTAAATCTTCTATTGTCTCATCCAACAACACTTTTTGTGGCACGGAGCGGATTGAATAATATTGACTTAAAAATCCACCACGCAGATTTTCGTCATTCTGTGAACTGTCAATAAAGAAATGTTCACTATCGCAAAGTCTGCCTTTATCAAAGCGCAACACCATTATGCAAATATCATTGTCATTGTTGGCAACCGCAAAGACATCTTTTGACTCGCCTGTTTCGGTTACAACTTTCTGTTTTGTTTGCATATTCTGAATGGCGCGAATTCTGTCGCGATATTTACTTGCATTTTCAAAATCAAGATTCTCGGCACACTCATTCATTTTCTTGTTTAAATCTGCAATAATTTTTGTAATGTCACCATTAAGAAAGTCAAGAGCATCTTTAACAGTATCGTTATATTCTTTTCTTGAAATTTTACCCGTGCAAACACCCATACAACG
Source organism: Candidatus Fimenecus sp. (assembly GCA_045632525.1). GTDB lineage: Bacteria > Bacillota > Clostridia > Oscillospirales > Acutalibacteraceae > Fimenecus. The sequence continues at coordinate 1,554 of JAZQWV010000005.1, read as the reverse complement.
ATTTATATGGAAGTTAAGGCAAGGTCTTCCCTTTTTGAAATCTCTTGGGAATTCTTTATTGCATTGTGGAAGTCGGAATATTTTATTGGCTTCATCAACGGATTGTTTCACTGAATAAGAACTTGTAAATGGTCCGATATAATCAGCATCTTCGTCGTCTTTTTGAAGAATAGCGGAAATTTTAGGGTATTCTTCTTTTGTGATTTTGATATAACTGTATCCTTTATCATCTTTTAAAAGAATATTATATTTAGGTTGATTTTGTTTAATAAGACTTGCTTCAAGAACAAGTGCTTCAAACTCACTATCAGTTAAAATATAGTCAAAATCATTGACATTTTCGACCATTTTAAGCACTTTGACAGAGTGTTTATTCTGCGAACCAAAATATTGACTGACACGATTTTTGAGTTTTTTCGCTTTACCGATATATATAATCTTGCCCTGTTTATTTTTCATTATATAAACACCAGGTGTTAAAGGCAATTTCATTGCTTTTTCGCGCAATGTTTTTAATTTTTCGTTCACAGAATCACCACCTTTTAAAGATTATATATATCATATCATAAAATCACAAAAAAATAAAGCACACCACCAAAGGTGATGTGCCAAATCTTTCAAAATTATTCAGCAAAACCTGTTTCAACAAGCTTTACAAGTTCGTCAACTGCTGTTTCTTCGTCTGGACCACCAGCAATGATGCGGATTGTTGTGCCACCCATAATACCAAGTGACAAAACGCCGAGAAGACTCTTAGCGTTAACTCTTCTGTCTTCTTTTTCAACCCAGATTGATGATTTGAATTCGTTTGCTTTCTGAATAAAGAAAGTTGCTGGGCGTGCGTGTAAGCCAACCTGATTTTTAACTTCAACATCTTTAGTATACATAATTCATTCTCCCAAATGATAAAATTTCAAAACAACAGATAGAAACACCTTTGTTACTACTATATTATACCACAAAACTTGTCTCCGTCAACGAAAAAAAGTTGACTTTTGTCTTAAAAACAATATTTCAGTTATAAAAACAAAAACGAGAAAAATTCAACATTCAAGTTTGTATAAATTGACAATACTATATAAATATTTTTGTGTAATATAAATATTTTATATTAACTAATTATTACCTCTGTGTTGAATTCGTGGTGAAGTTGTAGTTAAAACGCCGAACTGGAAACCACAACTCTTGTAATATTCAATAATCTTTGGCAAAGCATCACGAGTTGTGCTTTTAGTATCGTGCATAAGAACAATTACTGTTGATGCAGATTTTGGATATTTGCTACAATTATTCAACTGTTTCTGAACAGTGTTTGCACCTGCAGCATCACCATTATCACAGTTCCAGTCAAAATAAACATAACCTTGTTCTGTAACAGATTTAGAAAGTCTTGTCATTATGCCCTTTGAGTACTTTTTACTTACTGTATTACTTGTACCACCTGGAAAACGCATAATTTTTGTACGTACGCCTGTCTGTTCAAAAACCAAATCTGAAATCTTATTAAGGTCATTAAAATACGCTGTATCTGATGAATAAGTCGGATCGTAGCCA
>JAZQWV010000004.1:0-79804 GCA_045632525.1 Candidatus Fimenecus sp. | reverse complement strand
ATTGTTTTCATTTTATCACCCTTTTATATTTTGCTAAATATTACCACATTGAAATCATATAATATCACAACAAATTAGAAAATGCAAGTAATTGCATTATTTTTGTAATATGACATTCTTATCCCCAACAATAAGTTTTAAATCTCTGATTAGATATTCATTTACGCTAATTTTTTTACAGGGAAAATACTTTTTACTATCATTGAAATAATAATATAGCATTGTATCACCATCAATTGCATTTTTATTAAGAAAATCTGCACATTTTAAATATTCTTGAGATTTATTATCAGTAAACCTTAAAAACAAACCTACTCGCTTATTATTGTTAACCTGAATTTGCTCGGCAGATTCGATAAAGTCCAAAATAATTTTAGGATTTTCTTCTTCACGCATTGAAAGTCTTCCGCCAACCATAACAGTTGAACCATTTAAAATTTTATTCGCAAATCTTAATAACAATTTAGGGAACACAATAACTTCAACTGAGCCTACAACATCTTCAAGAGTTATAAACGCCATATATTCGCCACTCTTGGTTTGTTTCTTTGTAATATCAGTTATAATTCCCAAAACTTTAACTGAAGTGCCGTCGCTATACATTGAATTATAATCATCTGCATTGAGAATATCTGCAACTTTATCACATTTCAGTTTTATTGATAAATCTGCATATTCTTCCATGGGATGAGCTGAAATATAAAGACCTGTTGTTTCTTTTTCCATTGATAATAATTCTTGTGTTGAAAACTCTGCAGTCTTTTGCATTTTGTAATCAGAATTATCAGAACTGCTCATAATATCAAAGAAACCGATTTGACCATCAAGATTTCTTCGTTTGGTTGCATCTAATTCGTCTATGATAAAAGGTAGATTAATCATCATTTCGTGACGGTTGCTGCCCAAATTATCAAGCGCACCACTCTTAATAAGGCTTTCAACTGCACGACGGTTAAATGATTTACCATGAACTCGCTTACAGAATGAATAGAATGATTTATATTCACCATTCATTTTGCGCTCATTTATAATTGTATCAATAAAATCATGACCTAAATTTTTAATTGCAAGAAGACCAAACATTATTGATTTTTCATAATTATTATCTGTTGTAAATGTTTTATTACTATAATTTACATTTGGATTTAAAATTTTGATTCCATTCCGTTTGCAATCTTCAATATAACCCGAAACTTTTGTAGCATTATCCAACACACTTGTAAGCAATGATGCCATAAATTCACAAGGATAATATGCTTTTAGATAAGCTGTTCTATAAGCTACAACAGCATAAGCTGCTGCGTGTGACTTGTTGAAAGCATAAGATGCAAACGATGACATATCGTCAAATATCTCATTAGCTATATTTTGTGGAATTCCGTTTTTAGCACAGCCATCACAGAAGAAAGTTCGCTCGTCTTCAAGGACTTTATGCTTTTTCTTTGACATGGCACGACGCACAATGTCAGCACGACCAAGTGAATAACCTGCTAAGGAACGGAAAATTTGCATTACTTGTTCTTGATATACCATACAACCGTAAGTGACATCAAGAATATCTTTAAGCATTGGCGTTTTATATTTTATGTTTTCACTATTATGACGATTTTCAATATAACTGTCAATTGAATCCATTGGTCCAGGACGGTAAAGTGATATAACAGCAATAATATCTTCAAGATTTGTTGGTTTAAGACGCATAAACACGCTTCGCATTCCACTTGATTCACATTGGAATACACCATCTGTCTGACCATTTGTGAACAAAGCATAAGCCTTCTTATCGTCAAGAGGTATCTTTTCAATGTCAAACTGTGGATTTTTCTTTTGAATCATTTTAACACAATCATTGATAACCGTTAATGTGCGAAGACCCAAAAAGTCCATTTTCAAAAGACCAAGTTCTTCAATTGTTGTCATTGTGAATTGTGTTACAACAGATTCATCATTTCTAGCTAGTGGCACATAGTCACTAACAGGATTATCAGTAATAACAATACCCGCAGCGTGAGTTGAAGCATGCCTTGGCATACCTTCAACTTTTTTTGCATTGTCAACAAGCTCTTTAACTGACTCGTCACTATCATAAAGAGTTTTGAGTTCTTCACTCTCAACTAATGCTTTTTCAATAGTCATGCCTAAAGTTCTTGGAATTTTCTTTGCAACATTATCAACAGTAGCATAAGAGAGTCCCATTGCACGACCAACATCGCGAAGTGCGGCACGAGCAGCCATTGTTCCAAAAGTTACAATCTGAGCAACATGGTCTGCTCCGTATTTATTGATAACATAATCGATTACTTCTCCCCTGCGCTCATAACAAAAGTCAACATCAATATCGGGCATACTTACGCGTTCAGGGTTTAAGAATCGCTCAAAAATCAAATTATATTTTACTGGGTCAATATTTGTAATACCCATACAATAAGCACAGATGCTACCAGCACCTGAGCCACGACCAGGACCAACTGGAATACCGTGGCCACGAGCATACCCTATAAAGTCGGCTACTATCAAGAAATAGTCAACATAACCCATATTATTTATTACTGACAGTTCATATTCAAGTCGGTCAATATATAATTTATCCGGGTTACTGCCATATCTTTCTTTTAAACCTACATAACACTTATTTCTGAGATAATCAAAATGAGTTTGCCCTTGTGGGACATCAAAATTTGGAAGTTTTGTATTACCAAATTCGAAGTTAAAATCACACATATCCGCAATTTTTTGTGTATTTTCAATTGCTTCAGGAACATAGCCAAAAATGTTCCGCATTTCTTCTTCGGTTTTAAGATAGAAATTATCAGTTTCAAATTCAAGAGAATTTTCTTCATCAATCGTATGGTTTGTTGCAATACAAATAAGAATTTTTTGAATTTTCGAGTCTTCTCTGTCAATATAATGAACATCATTTGTTGCAACAAGAGGTATTCCCGTATCCTTTGATAACTGAATCAGACCATCATTAACTTTGATTTGTTCTGAAATTCCATGATTTTGAATTTCCAAATAGAAATTACCATCACCAAAAGTCTTTTGATACCAAAGGGCAACTTCTTTTGCTTGAATTATCTCGCCACGCTCAATAAGTTTGGGGATTTCGCCTGCAAGACAAGCAGAGAGGCAAATTAAGCCTTCGTGATGCTTTTCTAACAACTCTTTATCAATTCTCGGTTTAGTATAAAAACCATCAACCCATGCAGATGAAACCATTTTAATAAGGTTTTGATAACCTATTTCATTTTTACAAAGCAAAACTAGGTGATGTCTGTCGGAATCCACACCGTGCACTTTATCAAATCGTGAACGGCTGGCAACATAAACTTCACAACCAATAATTGGTTTAATCCCCACTTTTTTTGCTTCTTTGTAGAAATCAACCGCACCAAATAAATTACCGTGGTCGGTAATTGCTATTGCATTTTGTCCTCGTTCTTTCGCAACAGAACAAAGCCTATTAAGACGGCAAACACCATCTAATAAGCTATATTCAGTATGCACATGTAAGTGAACGAAAGACATAATTATCTCCTAATTATTTAGTAACCTTTTTATAAAAATCAAAGCAATCAAATGTTGCGAAGTAATCAGCAGGAGTTTCTGCGCGACGGATTAAATCGAAGCTACCGTCTTCTTTAAGAAGAATTTCTGCTGATTTGAGTTTACCATTATAGTTGTAACCCATTGCAAAACCATGAGCTCCTGTATCGTGAATAAACAACAAGTCACCCATATCGATTTTTGGTAACATTCTATCAATTGCAAATTTATCGTTATTTTCACAAAGTGAACCTGTAACATCATATTTATAATCACAAGGTTCATTTTCCTTACCCATAACTGTAATATGGTGATATGCACCATAGATTGCGGGACGCATAAGGTTAACTGCACAAGCATCAACACCGATATACTCTTTATGAGTGTGCTTTTCATTAATGGCACGAGTTACAAGTGCACCATAAGGCGCTAACATAAATCTACCAAGTTCAGTATAAATTGCTACATCATCCATACCTGCAGGGACTAAAACTTCGTTATATACTTTTTCAACCCCAGCACCAATTGCGAAGATATCATTACCCTCTTGGTCAGGACGATAAGGGATACCAATACCACCTGAAAGGTTAATAAATTTAATATGAGCACCTGTTTCTTCTTTAAGTTTAACAGCTACTTCAAAAAGAGTTTTTGCAAGTGTTGGATAATATTCATTTGTTACTGTGTTACTTGCAAGGAATGCGTGAATACCAAACTCCTCAACACCCTTTGATTTCATAATCTTGAACGCCTCAAAAAGTTGTTCGGTTGTCATACCGTATTTTGCGTCACCAGGGTTGTCCATAATATTGTTTGCAATTGAGAAATATCCGCCCGGATTATAACGACATGAAAGTTTCTTTGGAAGATAACCCAAAGTCTTTTCAAGAATATCGATATGTGTAATATCATCAAGGTTTATTATTGCACCTAAATCATCTGCATATTTAAATTCTGCAGGTGGTGTATCGTTTGATGAAAACATAATGTCATCACCTGTTGCACCAATTGCTTTTGAAAGCATAAGCTCAGTAACAGATGAACAGTCACATCCACAGCCATATTCTCTTAAAATATTAATAAGGAATGGGTTTGGAGTTGCTTTAACTGCAAAATATTCTTTAAAGCCTTTATTCCAAGCAAATGCTTTTTTAAGATTTTCTGCATTTTTGCGAATTCCTGCTTCATCATAAAGATGAAAAGGTGTTGGATAAACTTTTGCGATTTCTTCTAATTTTTCTTTTGTTGTGAATGGTATCTTGCTCATTTTTATTCTCCTAAATACTCTTCAATATATTTCTTTAAAATATCTAATCCTGCTCCTGTTTCTGATGAGAACGGGATAATTCTTTCTTCTGGCACAAAACTCATTTCTTGCTTTGACTTTTCAATGCGTTCATTATAGTCTTTTTTCTTTTTGAGCTTATCAGCTTTAGTCATTACAACAATGAACTCATAACCACTTGACTGTAAGAATTCCATCATCATAATGTCATCTTTAGTTGGTGGATGACGCATATCAACAAGTTGAACAACAAGTTTAATATTACGGTCAGAGTTAAAGTAACCTTCCATCATTTCTGCCCAACGCTCTTTTTCAGTTTTTGCAACTTTAGCATAACCATAGCCCGGCAAGTCAACAAAGTTATATTCATCAACCTGATAAAAGTTAATAGTTATTGTTTTACCCGGTACTGAACTGACTCTTGCAAGATTTTTTCGTCCAAAAAGTCTATTAAGTAAAGAACTTTTACCTACATTTGAACGACCTGCGAAAGCAATTTCAGGCAAATCGGTGTCAGGCAACTGACTAAAAGTACCATACGCCGCTTTAAATTCTGCTTTATCGTATCTCATAATTACCTCACTTAAACAAGTGCTGCTTTAAGCACATCGTCACCTGTTTTTGCAAATATAAAATTAATATTTTCTTTTACTTTTTCATCAATTTTCTCTAAATCGCTACGATTAGCTTCAGGAACAACAACTGTTTTTATTCCTTCAACATAAGCCGCCATAGTTTTTTCACGAAGTCCACCAATTGGTAAAACTCTGCCTGTAATAGTTATTTCACCTGTCATTGCAACATTTGATTTAACTTTACAACCTGAAAGTGCAGAAACGAGAGCAGTAAAAATTGTAACACCTGCTGATGGGCCATCTTTTGGCACCGCACCTTCTGGAAAATGGATATGTATATCCTTATTCTGATAGAAATCTTTATCAACTCTGTATTTATCTGCGTTAGCTCTTATATAGCTAATTGCAGCTTTAGCAGATTCTTTGATTACATCACCAAGTGAGCCTGTAAGCTCGAGATTGCCTTTACCGTCCATAACAGCAACTTCGACTGTCAGCATTGTACCACCAACAGATGTATAAGCAAGTCCATTAACAACACCTATTTGGTCAACTTTTGAACTTTCATCAGGTTTGAACTTAACAGGACCAAGATATTTTTCTAAATCTGTATCCTTAACTGTAATTTTCCCATTAAAACCTTTTGCATATTCAACTGCGATTTTACGAAGAACTTTTGCAATTGTTCTTTCAAGAACACGCACACCCGCTTCTTTTGTATAGCCACCGATAATTACTTTTAATGCTTTATCAGTAAATTTCACATAAGACTTTTTAAGACCGTTTACAACAATTTGCTTTGGTACAAGGTGTTTCTTGGCAATATTGAATTTTTCTTCATAAGTATAACCAGGAATATCAATTATTTCCATTCTGTCAAGCAAAGGTGCAGGAATTCTGCTCTTATCATTAGCAGTTGTAATGAACAAAACTTTGCTTAAATCATAAGGAATTTCAAGATAATGGTCAACAAATGTATTATTTTGTTCTGCATCAAGTACTTCTAAAAGTGCTGATGATGGGTCACCACGATGGTCAGAGCCTAATTTATCAACTTCATCAAGAAGAATAAGTGGATTTGAACTTTTTGCATTTTCAATTGCTTCAATAATTCTGCCCGGCATTGAACCAATATAAGTTTTTCTGTGACCACGAATATCTGCTTCGTCACGGACACCGCCAAGGGAAATTCTTGCATAAGTTCTACCCATTGCATTTGCAAGTGAACGAGCAATTGATGTTTTACCTACACCGGGAGGTCCTGCAAGACAGATAATCTGGCCTTTAACATCAGGATTGATTTTGCGAACTGCAAGAAATTCTATAATTCTCTCTTTAACATCAGAAAGTCCATAATGGTCATTATCTAAAACTTGCTGTGCATGTTCAATATCAAGATTTTCTTCAGTACAATAACTCCATGGCAAAGAAATCACCTTATCAAGATAATTTCTTATAACTGCAGATTCAGGGCTTGAAGACTGCATCTTCATGAGTCGGTCACATTCACGAAGGAGTTTTCTCTCAACATCTTCTGTGAATCCAATTGAACGAATTTGCTCCTTATATTCTTCTGACTCAGAAATAGCGCCGTCACCTTCGTTGAGTTCTTCAGAGATTGCCTTAATCTGTTCACGAAGATAATACTCACGCTGATTTTCATCCATCTGCTCTTGAACTTTAGCATTAATTTCTTCTTCAATTGATAAAAGTTCAATTTCTCTTGTAAGAATAACACAAAGTCTCTCACAACGCTTTAATGGATTTAATTCTTCTAATAAAGACTGTTTTACAGAGTATTCAAGTGGAATATTAGAAATAATAAAGTCCGAGATTTCTGACGCTTCTTTCCTAACAGAAACTCCAACAATAACATCTGTTGGAAGCTTTGGAATAAAGAAAGCATAGTCACTGAAAATTTTCTCTGTTTTTCTTACCAATGCTTCTTCATAACTTTTATCTTCTAAAGATACATTTTCAGTCTGAATTTTCTGCACAATTGCAGACAAATGTGGGTTAGCTGATGTTAAGTGAAGAAGTTCTGCTCTGTAAAGACCATAAACGACTACACGCAATGTGTCTGAACCCGGCAATTTCATAACCTGTTTAATTTCACAAACAACACCTGAACGATATAAATCATCTGCTCTTGGGTCATCACAATCCATGTCAATCTGTGCTGTTAAAAAGATATTTGTTTTGCGCTCCATTGCAGCCTTAACAGCACGAACTGACTTTTGTCTGCCAACATCAAAATGCAATGTCATTTCAGGAAATATTACAAGTCCTCTCAAAGCAACCATCGGCAAAGAGAATGACTTTTCGTTAAATTCATTGAATAAAGTTTTATTGTTTTCCATAATTTTAAACATATCACTCCTATTATGAAACTATATTATATAATAAAATACAAATTACTGCAAGAATTTAGCAATAATTTTTGGATTTTTGTTATAATTTTGGCACTTTGTTAAATTTGTTAACAATTTTCACCAAAAATAATTTAATTTTCTAAAATTCTTTGATATTTTTTTAACATTCTATTGACTTTTAGTATTTAAATTTGATATAATTCCGTCAATGTTTATTTTTTTAACACACTTGGAGGTATTTTTATGGCAAGAGTTTATAATTTTTCAGCAGGTCCTTCAATGCTCCCTGAGGATGTATTGAAAAAAGCAGCGGCAGAAATGCTCGACTATGAAGGCAGCGGTCAATCAGTAATGGAAATGAGTCACCGCTCAAAAGTTTATGATTCAATTATTAAAGGTGCAGAGCAACTTCTTCGTGAACTTTATAATATTCCTGAAAACTATAAGGTTCTCTTTTTACAGGGTGGTGCTTCAACACAGTTTGCAGCTATTCCACTTAACTTTATGAACAAGAATGGTAAAGCTGACTTTGTTATTACTGGTCAATGGGCAAAGAAAGCATATCAAGAAGCACAGAAATATGGCGAATGCAAAGCAGTTGCATCATCAGCAGATAAAACATTCTCATATATTCCAAAGCTTGATAAGAATGAATTCACAAAAGATGCTGACTATTTCTATATTTGTATGAACAATACAATTTATGGAACAGTTTATCATGAATTACCAGACACAGGTGATGTGCCACTTATTGCTGACATTTCTTCATGTTTCCTTTCAGAACCACTTGATATTTCTAAATTTGCAATGGTTTATGGCGGTGCACAAAAGAACGTAGCTCCTGCAGGTCTTACAATTTGTATTATTCGTGAAGATATGCTCGGAAATGCTCGCGATATTACACCAACAATGCTCAATTATCAGATTATGGCAGATAACGATTCTCTTTATAACACTCCACCCTGCTATACAATTTATATTTGCAAGCTCGTTCTTGAATGGCTTAAAGAAAATGGTGGTCTTGAAGCAATGAAAGAAAAGAACATCAAAAAAGCAAAAATTCTTTATGATTTCCTTGATAACAGCAAAATGTTTAAAGGTACAGTTGTAAAAGAAGACCGTTCACTCATGAATGTTCCTTTTGTAACTGACAGCGAAGAACTCAACGCTAAATTTATCAAAGAAGCAACTGAGGCAGGTTTTGTAAATCTTAAAGGTCACCGCTCAGTTGGTGGTATGAGAGCATCAATCTATAACGCAATGCCTGTTGAAGGTGTAGAAAAACTTGTAGAATTCATGACAGAATTTGAAAAAGCAAATTCATAAGGAGCAAAATACTATGTATAACATTTTAACTTTAAATAAAATTTCAGAAACAGGACTTTGCAAATTCAGTAACGAATACAACTGTTCAACTGAAATGGCTAATCCAGATGCTATTCTTGTTCGTTCTGCTTCAATGCACGAAATGAGCTTTGAAGAAAACACTCTTGCAATTGCAAGAGCTGGTGCAGGCGTTAACAACATTCCAATTGATAAATGTAGCGAAGCAGGTATTGTTGTATTCAACACACCCGGTGCAAATGCAAACGCAGTTAAAGAGCTTGTTCTTACAGGGCTTTTCCTCTCATCAAGAAAAGTTATTCCTGCTATCGAATGGGCAAAAACGTTAAAAGGAAATGGTGATACAGTTCCAAAGGATGTAGAAAAAGGCAAAGGTGCTTTTGCCGGTCCTGAAATTAAGGGTAAAACACTTGGTGTTATCGGTCTTGGTGCTATCGGTATTCTTGTTGCGAATGCAGCAGCTGCTCTTGGAATGAACGTAATCGGCTATGACCCATTCCTTTCAGTTGAGCAAAGCATTACACTCAATCATCACATCAAACTTACAGATAACCTTAACACTATCTACACTGAAAGTGATTATATCACTCTCCACTTGCCACTTAATGATAAAACTCGTGGTCTTATCAATGCTGAAACTATTGGCATTATGAAAGATGGCGTTAGAATTCTCAACTTTGCTCGTGGCGAATTAGTTGACACAGCAAATATTCTTGAAGCACTTGAAAACGGCAAAGTTTCTGCTTATGTTACAGACTTTCCCAACGATGCAGTTATCGGCGCAACTGGTGTTATTGCAATTCCACACTTGGGTGCGTCAACTCCTGAATCAGAAGACAACTGTGCAGTTATGGCTGTACAACAAGTTGCTGATTACCTAGAAAATGGTAGCATTGTTAACTCAGTTAATTACCCTGCTGTTACTCTTGCTCCAAGCGACAAACACCGTATTACAATTATGCACAAAAACATTTCAGGTATTGTTAGCAAAATCACATCAGCTTTTGCTAATGAAGATGTTAACATTGATAATATGGTTAACAAATCAAAGGGTGAATATGCTTATACCGTTGTTGATTCAGACACAGAAGCATCTGCAGAAGCCATTAGCGCACTTAAAAAGATTAACGGAATTATCCGTATTAGAGTAATTAAGTAAGCAAACAAAATTTTAAGACCTACTCAAACGAGTAGGTCTTTTTTATATGTTTTCTTCTTCAATTTTCTCAACAGATGTTTTTATAATTTCAGAATAATTTCTCTTTATATCAAGTCTGTCATAGAATTTTTTAATACGAAGGTTAACTCTAAATTCTCTGTTACAATTCTCGCAATAAAAAATTCCCCTAAACGACTGATTCATAAACTTCCATTTTTTCTTTGTTTCGACTTTACCGCCACAGATATCACAATAACAGTTAAACAAGTTTTTATCAATTAATGGGTCGTTTTTACTTTTAATAACATAGGGCTTAAATGCAAGTCTAGCATAAAAATCAGCATCGCACACCTTAATAAACTCATCTAATTTATCTTTATTAAATACCTTTTTAAAACATTCCGCACTTAAAAGGCTATCATCAAGTGCTCTGTGATGTGGATATTTTTCAGCATCTATTTCAAGACATTCAGCAGCATAAGACAACCCTGCTTGTTGAATATTTTCCATATTTATAAAGCATTGGCAATATCTTTGCAAGTCTGCATATTTCTTAATAAAATCAATTTTATCTTTTTTAAGAAAGCACTTGAAATTTGTGAGCATTGTTCTGACATCTGTATCACCCCAAGTCATTACAATTGCATCTTCCCCCACCCATTGTTCAAGTTGAGAAATTGCATCTTGAAGAGGTTTTCCTCCAAGTACTTCTTCATTTGTAATATGAGTTAAATCTTTTATTCTAGTGCGCAATTTTTTTGATACAACAGGTTTGATAAGTTCAGAATATGTATCAACTATTTCAAGTTCTTCATTAAGTTTTACTGCGCCAATTTCAATTATTTCATTGACAAATTTTTGGGTGGATTTCATATATGCGTTATTCCACTCTAAATCCATAATTATATAGTTCATAAATCACCGTTAATCAATTTTTATCTTATCTGAATATTTCTTTATACCCTCACCTGTTAAAGCGTTTAAAGCCCATTCTTTATCAAATAATGGGTTATTGAATTCTATATCAAGTAATGGTCTTAAAACAAATTCTCTTTGGAACATTCTTGGATGTGGCAAACCAAGCGAAGGCGTATTATATTTCTCGTCTTCATATAGCAACAAATCAATATCAATTATTCTCGGTCCGTTTTTAATGTTTCTTATTCTGCCGAGACCTGCTTCAATTCCAAGACAAGCACCGAGTATGTTTTGTGCTGTCAATTCTGTTTCAATTTCAACTGCAATGTTGAGAAAATCGTCTTGTTCTGCAAAGCCTACAGGTGCTGTTTCGTAAACACTTGATGTTGCCGTTACTTTTGTTGTAGGTAAAAGATTTAATGAAATCAAAGCATTTTTTAAATTTTCTTCACGGTCACCGATATTGGTGCCAATTCCTAAATATGCTTTGCTCATTTTCTTTCCCTTTCAATTTCAACTGCAACATAGTCAAATTCTGCTTTAATTGGTGCTTCAGGTTTCATTACAGTTATTTTTATTGTTTGAATTTTTTCATATTCTTCAAACAAAGCATCAATTATTCTTTGTGCAACTCTTTCAATTAAATCATCTTTTTGACTTTGTGCCACGCGTCTTACAGTCTTAATCATTTTAGCATAACTTACTGTATCATCAACATTATCAGTTGCACAAGGCTTAGTTAAATCAACACTAGCTTCAATATCAAAAATAAAATTCTGTCCATCAACTTTTTCTTCAGGATTTACACCATGATAACAAAATAATTTTAAATTTTTAATAATAATTTTATCCATATTATCCCCTTAAAATTGCATCAGCCATTTTAAGTGCTAATGCATTTTCTTTCACATTATGAACTCTCACAAAATCAGCGCCATTCATTACAGAAATAGCATTTGCAGATATTGTTCCATAAACTCTATCATAGCTATCTGTTTTTGTTGTTTCACCTACAATACGCTTGGAAGATAATGCAACTAAAAGTGCATTGTCTGTTTTTATTGATTTAAGATTTTTTATAAGTTTAATGCTTTGTTCGGTTGTTTTGCCAAAGCCAACACCTATATCAAACATAATTTGGTTATCTGATATAGGAAATTCTTTATATTTATTTTTAACTTCAGCGAAAAAACTTTTAACTTCATCAACAATATCGTTTTTATATTGTGGTACAGTATCGGAGTTGCCACCACCTGTGTGCATAATTATCCAACCTGCATTATATTTTTTGATAACTTTTGCCATTTCATCTGAAAACACACCTGAAACATCATTAATTATTGATGCACCATTCTGTAAGGCATATTCTGCTACACTTGGATAAAATGTATCAACTGAAATTACCGCTTTTGTTTCATCATGAAGATACGGCAAGTAATTTCTAATGATTTCGAGCTCTTCTACAGCACTGATTTTTTTGTATCCCGGACGAGTTGACTGAGCTCCAATATCAATTATATCAGCACCATCCACGAGCATTTCTTTTGTATGTTTGAGAGCTTTTTCACGCGAATTATATTTCCCGCCGTCATAAAAAGAATCGTCCGTAACATTTAAAATTCCCATTATATAGGTTTTTTTGCCTAATTCAAATTCAAAATCTTTTGCTTTAAACATTATTTTATACCTAAAAGTGTCATTACTTCGGCTCTTGTTCTTGCGTCTTTTTTCATTGTGCCACGCAAAGCGGAAGTCTGAGTTTTTGAACCTGCTGCGCGGATACCACGCATAGTCATACAAAGGTGTTCTGCTTCAACAACAACAGCCACACCCTGTGGTTGCATTTCTTTTTCAATAAAATCAGCAATCTGCGCTGTAAGTCTTTCTTGGAGTTGTGGACGACGGGCATAAGAATTTACTATTCTTGCAAGTTTAGAGAGACCTATAACTAATCCGTTGTCGTTTGGAATGTAAGCAATGTGTGCTTTGCCCACAAATGGCAAGAAATGATGTTCACACATCGAATACATTGGAATATCTCTTACAATAACAATCTCGTCACTTTGCCCTTCGTGGAACATTTTAAGATGTTTTGTTGGGTCTTCTTCTAATCCAGAAAATATTTCTTCATACATATTTGCAACTCTTTTTGGTGTCTCCTGAAGACCTTCTCTATCAGGGTCTTCACCAATTGCAATTAAAATTTCTCTGAATGCTCTTTCAATTCTTTCCTTATCCACAAAAATCAACCTTCTTTAAAAATAATGCAAATATATTGCAAATCATCATCTGAATAATATTCAATAGAATCTGTTTTTAAGTTTCTGCCTGACTTTTTCACAGAAGTATTTACATATTCAAAAAGTTCTTCATTATCACTTATTGAATTAACAGCTCTATCATAATCAGATTTGTTCTTAAAACACAGTTCAACCGTATTTCTACCAGTTTTAAGTAACTTTGCACTTGCTTCTGCAAACTGTGAAAAATGATAATAAGTATGAACATAAGTACCGTTTCTTACAGAATAATTAAAGTATGTACCATAACAATTATTTTCTTTTGGTTCAAAATTAGAATGGTTACGACTTATCTGTTCGTCAGTCACATTAAAATACACATAACTTGTATCACCTGTTTCATCATTATCGTTCCATGTAATATCAAGATGATAATTTTCGTTATTTAATTTTACTACATTCCACATGTGTGGTTCAGTTTCTCCATCTGAAGTACCATCACCAATAATCAAATAATTATATATACCAGACTTGTCTAGTAAAATCTGCATCGCTCTCGCATAGCCCTCGCAGACAGCTCTGCCGTTTATTAATGTGTTATGTACAGAAGCACCTACATTACCAAAGGTTTCCATATCATAAACTGTATTTTTACAAATGTAGTCATGAAAAAACAATTCTTTTTCATAATCAGTCACACAAAAGCTTGCTTGATTTATAATTTCTTGAATTTTATTATTTAATTCTGCAGAATACTGCGTTACTTCGCTTTCACTATAAATATAATTTGGCTTGAATACAACTTTGTTGCCATAACTATAATATTTATAATCAGTTTTAATCCAGAAAATTTCAGGATTGTCATACAGCACCGCGGTAAATACATTAGCCAAAGTTTCATCATCAATTTTCAAAGTGCATTTTTCATCAAGATTTTTAACTGTAACATACATTATTTCATAAGCTATCTTTGCTTCTTCATCTAATTGGTTATAATAATGCATACTCTTCCAACCAAACTCTGCAGTATAATCAATAATTGGTTGGTCAGGTGTTTGAATTTTTTCAAAAGGATTAGAATTAAATGCAAATACGCCTATAAAACAAGCTAAAATTATTAGTATTAATTTCAGTGAGTTTTTCATTTTATCACCTTATTTTACTGTTGGCAAAAACTTATCTTCCGCTTTTGAATAGACAATCAAATCGTCAATCTTTTCTGAATAATCAATAACAGAAATATTGGTTTTGCAATTGTTAACAAAACTTGTAAACAATTTTTGTGAGTCTTCAGTGTATTGAGGAACAAGAATTGAATTCAATATATCACAAATTATCTTTGAACGTGTATTATTATCGCTGATTACAAGATATTTCATAATATAATCGTCAGATAAAACCTGTTTTCCCTCTTTAAGCTCAAGGTTGAAGTCAAAAGAATGATAATCAACAGGTCTTGAAACATTTATAGAAATATCATCAAATAGCGAGAGAATATCACTCAACTGAGTTCTGTTACATACAACATATTTTTCAATTTGAGTGTTAAAATGGGCATTTAAGACATCAGTTATACCCTCAACTGATTTTTCACTATAAATTTCTTCAAAAGTTTTGTCTTTGTCCACCAAATCACTATCATCATAACATGAAACATTCATATATAATTCTGCAAAATCCACATCAATCAAACAAACGAAATCGAGATTACTATCTTTTTCACATATTAAAAGAATTTTTGATTTTGCAGTTAACTGGGATAGTGATGTATTATTTTGCAATGTACTTTCTTCATTTTCAACTGCTTCTGTCGTTGTTTTACCTGTAAGGTTATTAATATCAAAATCAATTGAACGCATAAACATAACAACAGAAACAACGGACAATATGAGAATAAATAAAGAAAAAGCAATTATGAAATATTTTATTGATTTAGAAGATGGTTTCTTATCAAAAGTATTATTATTCTTAAACATTTTAACTCCAATAAATTCGTTTTGTTTAGTATATCACATAATCATATTATAAACAATATTTTTGAAATAAAAAAAGAGCTTCAATGAAGCTCTTTTTAAGTTAATCTTCTCTTGTGAAACGATATTTAAACTCACCTTCACCAAACGCTTCTGTGCTATCTGATGCTTTTAACAAAACTGTAACAGTTTGAAGAATAAGTTTAAAATCAAGCCACAAACTATATTTTTCAATATACATCAAATCAAGAACAAGTTTATCCTTTGGTGATGTGTTATACTTACCAGCAATCTGTGCATAGCCCGTAAGACCGCCTTTTACTCTGAGTCTGTATGCAAATTCTGGAAGGTCTTCTGTATATTTATCAACATTTTCAATCATTTCAGGACGAGGACCAACAACACTCATTTCACCTTTAATGATATTGATAAGCTGTGGTAATTCATCAATTCTGAACTTACGAAGATATTTACCAACCTTTGTAATTCTGTCGTCATCAGATGTTACAGATTTATTGATGCTACCTGCTTCTTTCATTGTGCGGAATTTATAGACTTTAAAGAGTTTGCCACCTTTTGTTGCTCTTGTCTGACGGAAGAAAACATGTCCACCATCTTCAAGTTTGATAAGAGCTGCACAAGCAAGCATAACAGGGCTCAAAACAAGCAATCCAAGACCAGAAATAACAATATCCATTGCTCGTTTTACAACTTTTTGTTCCAATGTTAAATCACGCACAACTGCCGAAACAAGAGGTTTATCGTCAAGAACAGCAGGTTTAGCACCGAGCATAACCACATCGTTCATTTCAAAGTTATAATAAATATTCTTATTTTTTGCATAGCAATATTCATTCAAAAGAATTTTCTCTTTAGCAGGAATGTCATAAAGGAAAATTGTTTCGTGTTCATTGATAATATCAAATACATCTTTTGATGAATAGTGAACCATTTCAGTAACATTATACTGCTTCTTATATTTCACAATTTTAGGCATAATGTTATTCAATGATTCAAGGGAACTTGTAATAACACAACATTTTTCAGGTGAGTTGATTGTGAAATAAACATAGTTGCCAAAATATGCAAATAAAATAATCAAAGCAACCTGAATTACCATAACAAGCGCGAGCAAATGTGGTGCTTCATAAACAAAATGCGGATTATTATTTTCATTAACATTCATAATGCAAAGTTGCAAATGAGTAACCACATCAGTTATGAGTGTTGCAAGGGAAATTGACATTACAATTGGTCTACTTTTAAGACGACCAATTAAATATCCACCATATACGGCAATAAGTGCAGCTTCAAGTACACAGAATGTAACAAATGTTACAGCCGTTGTTCTTGAAGGATGTAAAATCCACTCAAACTCAGTTCCAAACACAACAAAGAATGTGCCAATTAATAAAACATATAATGTAGATTTCAAAAGAAATACTACAGTTTTTTGAAATTTATTTAATAAACCCATATTTGCCTCCAAAAGGACTACAATATACTATGGTCATTGTACTTTAAACACCATCATTTGTCAATATTTTACAAGATACTGTAATAATTGTGTCATTTTTATCTTTCCCATATTTATGTGTTATTTTTAAGTCTTCTATTTTTTAACTTTTTAATATCATTAACAGTTATTTGAGAAAGAATTATTCCAATAAAAATTAAAACGCACCCCAAATAGCCTCGGCTACTCATCATTTCGTGTAAAATCAAAGCGCCACCTATTGCACTAAATACTGATTCAGTTGAAAAAACAATTGATGCAAATGTTGGGTCTGCATTTTTTTGACCTAAAATTTGACAAGTATATGCAACACCAACAGACATTAAACCACCATAGAGAATTGGAATACCCGCTTCTTTTATAGCAGAAAATTCAATAGTTTCAGTAAAAATTGCAAAAATCATACTTAAAATGCCGCAAGTATAAAATTGAATCATACTGAATTTTAATGCACTTATTGAATTTACAAACTTATCAACGACAAGAATATGGCTAGCCCAGAAAAATGCACCAATTATGAGAACTATATCACCGATTCCAAAGGTAATCTTATCACCTGTCATACATAAGAAAAATAGTCCTATAACAGCAAAAATCGCACCGAAAAATGTAAGTACACTTGTTTTCTTACCCATTACAAAACGAATAAGAGGCACTAATACTATGTAAAGTCCTGTTAGGAAACCCGCCTTGCCCGCACTGCCTGTGAAAACTATTCCAAATTGTTGCAAAGATGATGCAATAAAAAGAATGACACCCGCAAGGATACCAGTCCATAATGTTTTTATAAATTTCTTCTTATTAAATTCTTCTTTTTCAAAGATAAGGATTACGGGTATTAAAGAACAAGCACCCAATATAAAACGTACGCCATTAAAAGTAAAAGCGCCAACATAATCAGCACCAACTCGCTGAGCTACAAATGCAAAGCCCCAAATTATAGCTGTTAAAAACAGTAATGCAGTTGATTTAATTTTATTTTTCATTTTCACACCTACAATATGCAAGCCACGGTTTCCCGTGGCCTGATTATTTATATTGCTTTTTTATTTGTTTTACCAATATTCTTTGATGTTAAAATATTGGGTTTTCTGTTTTCATCGCGAAGAATTTCCGGTTCAGCACCGTTTTCAACACAATCACGAGTAATGATAACTTTAGAAATAGTGTGTTCAGATGGTGTTTCATACATAATTGGCATCAAAACAGATTCCATTATGCCACGAAGACCACGAGCACCTGTTTTCTTCTCAAGTGTTTTCTCGGCGATTGCAACCAATGCATCATCGGTAAATTCGAGTTCAACATCGTCCATCTGGAATAATGCTTTAAATTGTTTTAACAGTGCATTTTTAGGTTCAGAAAGAATTCTGATTAAATCTTCTTTTGAGAGTTGTTTTAGTGCTGTGATTACAGGAACACGACCAACAAGTTCAGGAATAAGACCAAATTTAACCAAATCCTGTGCGATTACTTTTGAATAAACATCTTCCAGTTCGAGTTCAGATTTATTCTTGATTTCTGCACCAAAACCAAGAGCAGAATTACCTGTACGCTTTTCAACGATTTTTTCAATTCCATCAAAAGCACCACCGCAAATAAAGAGAATATTTGAAGTGTCAATCTGAATAAATTCTTGTTGTGGATGTTTTCTGCCACCCTGTGGTGGAACATTTGAAATTGTTCCTTCAAGAATTTTTAAGAGTGCTTGCTGAACACCTTCACCACTCACATCACGAGTAATTGAAGGATTTTCACTCTTTCTTGCAATCTTATCGATTTCATCAACATAAATAATTCCACGCTCTGCTTTTTCAACATCAAAATCAGCAGCTTGAATAAGTCTTAAAAGAATGTTTTCAACATCTTCGCCAACATAACCAGCTTCTGTAAGTGTTGTAGCATCGGCAATTGCAAATGGCACATCAATAATTTTTGCAAGAGTCTGTGCAAGGACTGTTTTACCAACACCGGTTGGTCCCAAAAGCACAACATTGCTCTTTTGAATTTCTACATCAGTGTCACAACCATGATATATTCTCTTGTAATGATTATAAACCGCAACACTCAAAGCTTTTTTAGCTTCATCCTGACCAACAACATATTCGTCAAGTTTTGCCTTAATATCTTGTGGTTTTGGTAAAACTTTTTCTTCAAGTTTCACTTTTTTACCTGATGGTTTATAACCTCTATCAGCGTTTTCATCAATGATGCCCATACAAAGTTCGATACATTCATCACAGATATAAACGCCCGGACCAGCGATAAGTTTTTCAACTTGTTCCTGTGTCTTACCACAGAAAGAACATCTTACATTTCTTTCTTTATCGTTTTCTCTAGCCATAAATTAGCTCCTTATCTCTTATAGAAAACCTTATCTACAATGCCATAATCCATTGCTTCTTGAGCTGAAAGCCAATTGTCGCGTTCTGTGTCAAGAGCAATTTGTTCAATTGGTTTGCCTGTATTTTCAGCAAGGATTTTGTTGAGTTTTTCTCTTGTTCTGAGAATGTGTTCAGCAGCAATTTTAATATCGCTTGCCTGACCTTGTGCACCACCCAAAGGCTGATGAATCATAATTTCACTATTTGGAAGAGCAAATCTCTTACCTTTTGCTCCAGATGAAAGCAAGAATGCGCCCATACTTGCTGCCATACCCATACAAATAGTTGAAACATCACACTTAATGTATTGCATTGTGTCGTAAATTGCAAGCCCTGCTGAAACTGAGCCGCCTGGACTATTAATGTAAAGGCTTATATCTTTTTCGCTATCCTGTCCCTCAAGATAAAGTAACTGAGCAACGACCAAAGATGCAGTTGCATCATTAACCTCATCTGACAAAACGATAATTCTGTCATTTAAGAGTCTTGAAAAAATATCGTATTGTCTTTCACCCCTGTTTGTTTGTTCAACAACGTATGGTACAAGTGCCATAATAATATAACCTCCGTTTAAAACTTATGAAAAGCATTAAAGAATTGCCCTATTAATTATTGGACAATTCTTCAACACTTAAACTTATATTTTTAATTATTCAGCGTCTGCTGCTTTTTTTGTTGTCTTTTTTGCTGCTGGCTTTTTAGCAGTATCTTTTTTTGCTGTTTCTTTTTTTGCAGCTGGTTTCTTTTCAGCAGTTTCTTTCTTTTCTGCAGTCTTCTTAGCTGCTGCTTTTTCTTCAGTAATTACTGCGTTTTCTTTTACAAAGTCAACTGCTTTTCTTGATGTGATGTCATCTTTGAGTGCATCAGCAGAAATTGCTTTCTTAACTGCGTCAACATCCATATTATACATCTTTGCAAGTCTGTCATATTCAGCAGCAATATCATCATCACTAGCTTCAATCTTTTCAGCCTTAACGATTTCTTCAAGAGCAAGTTGAAGTTTAACCTGAGCTTCTGCGTTTTCTTTATAACCTTCTCTGAACTTGTCTTTTTCCATACCTGTGTACATAAGGTATGTGTCAAGGTCAAGACCCTGCATCTGAAGTCTGTATGCAAAATCATTTACAACATCGTCAATTGCTTTTTCAATCATGCAAGCAGGAATTTCTGCTTTAATGCCATTTGCAACTGTTTCAAGAATGTCAGCTGTAACTTTGTTATCTGCTTCAGCTTTCTTTGCATCTTCAAGTTGCTTTTTAATGCTCTTCTTAAGTTCATCAAGTGTATCGAATTCGCTAACATCTTTAACGAACTCATCATCAAGAGCAGGAAGTTCTTTAACTTTGATTTCGTGAAGTTTAATTTTGAACACAGCATCTTTTGATGCAAGGTTTTCTTGATATTCTGCTGGGAATGTAACATTAACGTCAAATTCTTCGCCAATCTTGTGACCGATAATCTGGTCTTCAAAACCTGGAATAAATGAACCGCTACCAATTACAAGTTCATACATTTCTGCTTTGCCGCCATCAAATGCAACACCGTCAACGAAACCTTCGAAGTCGATAACTGCTGTATCGTTTTTCTTAACTGCTCTGTTATCAACAGAAACCATTCTTGAGTTCTGTTCTTGCATTTTAGCGAGTTCTGCTTTAACTTCATCAGCAGCAACCTTAACAGCAGGCTTTGTTGCTTTAACGCCCTTATATTTGCCGAGTTTAACTTCTGGTTTAACTGTAACTTTTAACTTAAGAGTTACACCATCTTTACCAATTTCTGGCACATCAAGGTCAAATGGAGTATCAATTACATCGAGGTCTGCTTCTTTAATTGCTTCTGCAACTGCATCTGGATAAAGAATTTCAAGTGCATCTTCATAGAAAACGCCTTCACCATAAACTCTTTCGATGAATGCTCTTGGAGCTTTGCCCTTTCTAAAACCATTGATTGCAATGTTCTTTCTCTGCTTTAAATATGCCTTCTGAATAGCAGCTTCAAAAGCTTCGCCACTGATAGCAATTTCAAGCTCATAAACATTTGTTTCTACTTTGTTTGATGTTTTTAACATTTAATATTCCTCCCGAATATCATTGTTTTAAGATTTTTACTGAAAAATTCAATATATTATAACACAGAAAAATGTTAAATACAATATTTTCCATAAGTTTTTCTTGATATTTTAACAAAAATAATAGTGTTTTTTTGATAAATTACTTGGATTTAATGTGTAAAGGGCAAAATTCAAGATAATCTGCCGAAACAAGTTTAAAATCTATTCCATATTTTTCACCATTAAGTGCGCCCTTTATTGCCCCGCCGTGAAGATGCCCATAATAGCAACGTTTTATATCATTTCGCACAAGCACTTCAACTATCGGGTCACAATCTTTATACATTGAAACTGGTGGATAATGAAGGAAAACTACAGTCTCCCCACCCAAATCTTTTGCCATATCAATTGAACGTTGAATTCTCTCACATTCACGAGCTAAAACTTTATCTATGTTTTCACTTTCTGCATCAAAGAACCAACCGCGACTACCTGCGATTGCAATGTCATCAACTTTGAATGCATTATTATGCAAAAATTTTAAAGAATTAAAACCTTTTTCAGCAAGAAATTTATTCATTTTTGTTGCGGTATTCCACCAATAATCGTGATTACCTTTTAAAACGATTTTTTTTCCATTTAAGTTGTGTAAAAACTCAAAATCTTTTTCACTTTCTTCAAGGCTCATTCCCCAAGAAATATCCCCTGCTATTATAACAGTATCATCCTTATCAACCAATTTTTGCCAATTTTTTTCAAGGCGGAATTCGTAATCATCCCACCCTTTAAAAATATTCATCGGTTTATCTGTTGAAAAAGAGAGATGCGTATCACCGATTACAAAAACTGACATAAGGTAATTTCTCCTGTGAATAATTATAAATTTCTTTCAAAAAATAAAATTGAAAGGAGGCTAACAAAATGGATAAGAATAGAAACATTACTTGCGATGCTTGTCATTGCATTTTTAATGACGGACACATGAATTGCACTGCAGACGGTATTAAAGTAGGTACACACAGTGCTTGTTCTTGTGACGACACAAGATGTGCAACTTTCAAACTTAACACAAGAGATGTAGAATAATTCAAATTCAAATGCGGAAGCTTCTAAGCAAAACAGCTTCCGCATTAGTTATTATTGTGTTATATGCCCAACATATCAAACACAACTTGTTTCATATCCTCTTTCTTTGCAACACCAGTAAATCTTGGTGTTTTGCCTTTAAGAGTCGCAAGCTGTTGTGGAACTGGTTCGTTTGATTTCTGGAACAATTCGTCAACCATATCAAATTCATTATCTGCTTTAATTTCATCAGTAATTGCTGAAAGAACGCTAGCAGAGAATTTATATGGATTTGCTGTTGATGCGATAACTGTTGGTGTTTTATCACCTGTTTTTGCTACATAATCTTCATAAACCTTAACAGCAACTGCTGTATGTGTGTCACAAAGATAGTCTTTATCATCAAACACCTTGCCAATTGTTGCTTTTGTTTCTGCGTCATCACAGCATCCAGCAGCAAACAATGATTTTACTTTTTCTGCAACTTCTGCAGAAACTGTATATTTACCACCATTATTAAGTGCTGCCATCCATTCTGCTACCTGAATATCATTTTCACCGCAGAGATGGAATAAAAGTCTTTCAAGGTTACTTGAAATAAGAATATCCATTGATGGTGATGTTGTGCAATAGAAATCTCTGTTTTTATCATAAGTGCCGCTTGTTAAGAAATCAGTAAGAACATTATTAGCATTTGAAGCACAAATAAGTGTTTTTACAGGTACACCCATTTCTTTTGCATAATATGCTGCAAGAATATTGCCAAAGTTTCCTGTTGGTACAACAACATTCATTGCTTCACCATTTTTAAGTTCACCGTTTTCGAGCATATCGCAATATGCAGATACATAATAAACAATCTGTGGCACAAGACGACCCCAGTTGATTGAGTTAGCTGATGAGAATGCAAGACCATTTTCCTTGAATTTCTTTTCAATATCCTTGTCTGTGAAAATCTTTTTAACACCTGACTGTGCATCGTCAAAGTTACCTTCAATAGCACAAACACTCACATTATTGCCTTCTTGTGTTGTCATCTGAAGCTTTTGCATTGGGCTAACACCATCAACAGGATAGAAAACAAGAATCTTTGTATTAGGAACATCTGCAAATCCTTCAAGAGCAGCCTTACCTGTATCGCCTGATGTAGCAACAAGAATAACGATTTCAGTATCTTTAACTGTCTTACCAGCAGAAACTGTAAGAAGATATGGAAGAAGTTGAAGAGCCATATCTTTAAATGCGCAAGTTGGTCCTCTCCAAAGTTCTAATACATTTGCTGTATCACTTAACTTATATAAAGGCGCAACCTTTTCTGAGCTGAATTTACCAGCTTTGTATGCACCTTCAACACACATTGAAAGTTCGTCTTCTGTAAAATCTGTGAGATAGAGTCTCAAAATTTCTTTTGCTCTTTCAATGTAACTCATTGGCACGAGTTTTTCAATAAATTTAAGAGAAATCTGTGGAATTTCAGTTGGAACAAAAAGCCCACCTTCTGATGAAATACCTTTAGCAATTGCTTCGGCAGCAGTTACCTTAACCGACTTATCTCTTGTACTTGTATAAAACATAAGAACACATCCTTTTCGTGTGGTATTCTAACATAAATAATAATTCATTTCAATATTAAAATGGTTAAATTCCTTGTGAATCAAACGCATTTTCAATATGATTAATTTTTACGGGTTCATCATCTTTAAAATAAACTTCAATGATATCAAATCGTGGCTGACGATTAAACTCATAATTTTTCAAATAAATTTGTGATGATGCTATGATTTTTGCTCTTTTGGTACTATCAACAGCGTCAGATGGTGAATATTTCATTCCGTCACTTCGGGTTTTAACTTCAACAAAGACAACATATTTTTTATCTTCTGCAACAATATCAATTTCACCGAATTTACAATGATAATTACCTTCAACAATTATGTAACCGTGTTTTCTAAGATATCTTGCAGCAATAATCTCACCGTATTCACCAATCAAGCGTTTATCCATTGTTATCGCCTAAAATCTTTTTAAGAAAAGACCTTCTGTGTATTGGTGCAACACCATATTTTTCAATCATTTCATAATGAAGTTTTGTGCCATAACCTTTATGCTTTTCAAAACAATATTCAGGATATTTTTCAGCAATTTGGAGCATAAAACGGTCACGACTGACTTTTGCAAGAATTGATGCTGCAGCAATTGACATGCTCTTACCGTCACCTTTAACAACAGTTTCGTCTGGAATAGATAATCTTGGATGTTGATTACCATCAATCAATGCATAATCGGGTTTTACTGATAATCCATCAACTGCTCTTCTCATTGCTAAAAAAGTTGCATTTAAAATATTGATTTCATCAATTTCTTCTTCTGTTGCAATGCCAATAGAATAAGAAATTGCTTTTTCACAAATTACATCAAACAATGCTTCACGTTTCTTCTCTGTAAGTTTTTTAGAGTCGTTAAGTCCATCTATTTCAAGGTCAATTGGCAAAATAACCGCTGCGGCATAAACAGGACCTGCCAATGGCCCGCGACCTGCTTCATCAATTCCACAAATTGTTTTAAAACCTTTTTCTATGGCAAGTTTTTCATAAGAATAATCCATATTATTTCACCGGTCTTTCTAATGAAATTGCGCCT
This sequence comes from Candidatus Fimenecus sp., assembly GCA_045632525.1. Taxonomy (GTDB): domain Bacteria; phylum Bacillota; class Clostridia; order Oscillospirales; family Acutalibacteraceae; genus Fimenecus. The sequence continues at coordinate 54,737 of JAZQWV010000004.1, read as the reverse complement.
AATTTGCCACCACGGTATTCATCAAGCAACATTACAGATGCGCGTTCATAGTCAATGTCGCCACCCTTAATCATCATACCGCGTTTTTTGCCAATCATTTCTAGAACTTCCCAAGCCTCTTTATCTTGAAAATCTACAATTTTATATCTTTCAGAAAGTCTGTCAGCATAATCAGTTTTCATAACTTCTAAAAGTCTTATTGCCAAAGTTTCTGCATCTAAAATTTCATCTTTAACAGAACCTATAAAAGCAAGTCTGTCGCCAACCTTTGGGTCATCAAATTTTGGCCATAACACACCCGGGGTATCAAGCAATTCAATACCATTGCCTATTGGGAACCATTGGTTGTGTTTTGTAACACCTGCTTTATCAGCTACTTTTGCTTTAGCAGACCCTGCCATACGGTTGATAAAGGAAGATTTGCCGGTGTTAGGAATTCCAACAACCATAATACGAAGCGCCTTGCCCGGCATTCCCCTGTCTTCATTCTTTTTGATAACATCTTTAAGAACCTCACGAACAGCAACAATGTAATTATTGAGTCCTTTACCAGTTCTGCAATCAACAGGAATAGCTTTTATTCCTTTGTTCTTATAATAATCAACCCACTGATTTGTAGCATTTCTATCTGCTAAATCACATTTGTTTAAAAGAACAATTCTGGGTTTACCATTAATTAATTCTTCAAGTTCAGGGTTTGAACTGCTAATTGGAATTCTTGCATCAATAATTTCTGTTACACCGTCAACAAGTGGCAAACTTTCTTTGATAAGACGACGGGTTTTTGCCATGTGACCCGGAAACCACTGAACAACTTGTCTTTGAGTATCAGCCATTTTCATTCTCCTAAACTTTAAGAATTAAAAAGTTTTGTATCGCCAATTTTATAAAAAACTTTACCGACTACATATCTCTCGTCTATCATACCTATTCCCGGGTCACGACTGTCTGCAGAGTTATTACGATTGTCACCCATTACAAAAAGTTTACCTTCGGGAACAGTATAGCTGTTATTCATCCCATAGAAAAACAGCATTTTTTCTTTAATATAGTCTTCTTCAAGTTCAACGCCATCAACAAATACACTTCTGGTTTTTTTATCAAATGTAATAGTCTGCCCCGCTGTTCCAATTACTCTTTTTATTAAAACCAATTCATAACTATTCGGTTGAGAAATAACAACAACATCACCATTTTTGATTTCGCCATTGATTGCAGTTATCAATAGACTTTCGCCATTATGCAAAGTGTTTTCCATTGACTCACCAACAACAGTTGAAATCTTAAAGAAAAAAGTAAATATAATACTGACCGCTAATACAGCAGCCAGTAATACTGAAGCAAAATCATAAACTGTGTTTAAAATTTTATTATTCATAGTCATTAATGTTCCAATCGCCAAAAGGTAAAATTCTGATTTGTGCCACACCTAAAACATATCTTTCGTCAATGAATCCAATAGTTTTAAAACGGCTGTCGAGCGAGTCATTTCTATTGTCACCCATTACAAAAAGACATCCCTCTGGCACAGTTAAAGGATAAACAAAGTCACCCATTCTCTCTGTTTTTTCTGCAATATATGGTTCATATTTTGCAACGCCATTTACTGTGACTACACCTTCAATAAAATCAATTGAAATAGTGTCGCCACCTTTTGCAATAACGCGCTTGATGAGTGGCTCATTAAGTGAATTTGGCTGTGTTACAACAACAATATCGCCTACTTCAACCTCGCCCGGAATTGCGCTAACTGTGAGCCAGTCGCCATTGTTTAATGTGGGTTTCATTGAAGTTCCATTAACACCTACAACTCTAAATAAGAATGTAAATATCAATAAGATTAAAATAATTGCATAAATTAACGAGTCCATCCAATCATAGATAAACTCCCACGACTTTTTCTTCTTTTTTACTGAATATTCAGCGCTTTCAAATGAAATTGCAAATTCTTCGTTCTTTCTCATTTCTATCACCCGTTAGCACATATTGTGCACATATCCTTTATTTTATAGTACTTGCAATCGTACAAATCTTCTTTAATCTATGATTGACACCCGAGCGTGAAATAGGTTCACTCAAATATTCTCCCAATTCACGCAATGACATATCAGGATTTTCAAGTCGCAACTCAGCTATTTCTCGAAGTTCACTTGATAAATATGAAAATCCAACTGTATTTTTTATATGTAAAATTGCATCAATCTGTTTTGCGGCTGCATCAATCGTTTTATCAAGGTTTGCGCTTTCAAAATTAAGTTTTCTGTTAACATTATTGCGCATATCCTTATACATTTTAACGCCCATAAGTTCAAGGCACGAATTCATTGCGCCCATTACTGTCAAAATGTCTTCAATTGCTTCACTATCTTTAAAATATATGACATAGTTGGAACTTCTAGTGATAACTTTTGGTGTTACAGAAAGTTCATCGTAGTCATTTATAAAAAGTTTTAAATCTTTACTTAAATTAAGATATGGAACAACAAATTCCAAATGATAACCTTTATTGGGGTCGTTAATTGTACCACAAGTCAAAAATGCACCCTTTAAAAATGCAACTTTACAACATTCATCAGCAATATTACTCCAATTAAGTCTTGAAGTACTTGCTTTCTTATCATAGCCAAAAGTTTCAAGGACTTTTAATCTATCTTGAGCACTTTTAACTTCAATTTTGTATTTACCTGCTTCTGTTTTTACATAATCTGGCTTTACATCGCAAACTTTTATGAGCATATCACGATACATTTTTGCTATACCGCTATGCTCGGTTAATAATGAAATATCAAAAGATGAAAACGCTCTTGAAAAGAGAATCATACCGTATGCAAAAGCGTGCAAACAGCAATTATTCTCTAATTCAATTGACAAAATTTCATTTTTGACATCTGCTGAAAAAGACATTTTTAACCCTTATCTCTTAATGTCGCGGTGATAAACCGAAACATTGTAGCCCTTATCTTTAATATTGTTATAAACCAATTCAGCAAACACTACTGAACGGTGTTTGCCACCTGTACAACCAACTGAAATGGTCAACTGGCTCTTGCCTTCACTTCTGTAAAGCGGAACTAAATAATTGATTAAATCAAGTAATTTTGGTACTAAACCTTTTGCTTGGTCAAAACTCATAACATATTCATGAACTGGTTCTTCAAGACCTGTATGCTCTTTAAGTTCTGGAACATAAAATGGATTTGGTAAGCATCTAACATCGAAAACTAAATCAGAATCTTTTGGTGCACCATTTTTAAAGCCAAAAGAAACAACATTGATTTTAAGTGTATTTGCAATATCATCAAGGAACAACTCAGCAACACGCTCTTTGAGTTGAGAAGTTGTAATTAAAGATGTATCAATTACATAGTTTGCGATATTGCGCGCTTTTTTAAGCATTTCGCGTTCTTTAATGATAATGTCTAACAGTTCACTCTGTGAGTTTTTGTTTGAAAGTGGATGCTTTCTTCGAGTCTCTTGATAGCGGCGCATAATCACTTCGTTATCTGCATCAAGGAACAAGATTTTATAATCACATTCCATAGCTTTCAAACCTTCAAGAGCTTCAAACAACTGATTAAATGAGTCACCTAATCTAACATCAGCTGCAATAGCAACCTTTTCGCGTTGTTCAGTTGAGTCATTAAGAATCTGAACAAAAGTCGGAATTAACTGAGGTGTCATATTATCGACGCAGAAAAAGCCAATATCTTCTAAAGTATCAATGGCTCTTGATTTACCTGCACCTGACATACCTGTTACGATTACTAATTGCATAAACTCACCTCTTATTCCCCAATAATTTTTACTTCTGTTTCAAGTTTTACACCATGTTTTTCAAAAACTGTGTCCTGAATGTGTTTTATAAGATTTAAAATATCTGTTGATGTTGCGCCACCACGATTTATCACAAACCCTGCGTGTTTTTCACTAACTTGCGCACCACCAATTGTGTATCCCTTTAATTGGCAATCTTCTATCAAAGCACCCGCAAAATATCCTTCTGGGCGTTTGAATGTACTACCAGCGCTTGGAAATTCTAATGGTTGTTTTTCTTTTCTACGGCGAAGTTTATCGTTCATTGCTTCTTTAATTTCTGTTTTGTCACCTTTTTGCAGTTTAAGTGTTGCAGAAATTATTGTGTAGCCATTATCTGTATAAGCACTTCGACGATAACCTAAATCAAGCTGGTCTTTTGTAAGAGTGCCTATATTTCCGTCACTATCAATATGAGTGCAAGAATATAGAACATCCTTCATTTCGCCACCATAAGCACCTGCATTCATATACACAGCACCACCAAGGTTACCGGGAATACCAAATGCAAATTCTAAACCACTTAAAGAATTATCAAGTGCGAAGTTGCAAAGTGCTTTCATCATTACACCTGACTCGCATTCAATTGTGTTTTCGTCAAGCAATTTCATTGATGAAAGATTTGAGCCAATTTTAATTATTACACCTTTATATCCACTATCTGTTACAAGCAAGTTTGAACCATTACCCATAACAAAAGGTTTAATATTTAACGCTTTACATTTTTTTATGATTTGTGATAAAGAATCAACAGAAGCGGGAATGATGAGTAAATCGGCATTGCCACCTGTTTTAAAACTTGTATATTTGCTCATTAGTACATTTTCTTCAACAACTGCACCTAAGTTTTTTGCAAGTGTTATGAGTTCACCGTACAACATCATTACCTCTTTCTTTAAAAATTAATAGTTTTGCCAAATGTCAATTTCTTTTGCTTTTGGCTCATAGCCATCATCCATTCCAAGATGATGAAGAAGCTCACGAGCAGCATTATAGCCCATTTTCTTCTGTCTGTTATTCATTGCAGCACACTCAATGATAACTGCAAGATTTCGACCAGGTTTAACAGGAACAACTGTTAACGGAACTTTAATATCCATAATGGTTATGTATTCATTATCAAGACCCATTCTGTCATAGACTTTTGAACTATCCCAAGGCTCAAGCTGAATAACCATATTTATTTTTTCTGTAAGTTTAACAGCACCCATACCAAAAATTCGACGAGCATTGATAATACCGATACCACGAAGTTCGATAAAATGGCGTATATTATCAGGTGCTGTGCCAACAAGTGTTTTTGAAGATGTTTTTCTAATTTCAACAGCATCGTCAGCAATAAGACGATGACCACGCTTTATAAGCTCGATTGCAGTTTCGCTCTTACCAACACCACTGTCACCAACAATGAGAATACCTTCACCATAAACTTCAACCAAAACACCATGACGAGTAATTCTCTCGGCAAGTTCTGTTCCAAGAAAATAAATGAGTGTTGCCATGGCACCTGATGTTGAATCAGCAGAACGAAGAATCGGCACGCTGTATTTTTGAGCAAGTTCAATCATTCCATCAATCGGCTCAAGATTTCTTGTTATGAGAATCAAAGGAGGCTGTTGGCTTATAAGACTCTCAATTCTTTCAAGTTGTTGTTCTTTCGGTAAAGTATTTATATAATGCATTTCACCATTACCTAAGAACTGAACTCTTGCAGGGTCAAAATATGGGTCAGCGCCCGCAAGTAAAAGTCCGGGACGATTTACTTCTTTTGAAGTGATTGAAAGTACAGAAGCATCACATGGTAAATAAAGAACTTCATATCCATTTTCGTTGATTACTTTTTCAAGTGTTACAGAATATTTTGTTACCAAAATGCCTACCTCCCCTTTATAAATAATATAATTATTGTAATTATATAACATTGTTTTGAATTTTCCAATAGTTTTTTGAAAAAAATATTGAAAAATCTGAACCCGACAGGATATTTCCCATCGGGTTCTTTTAATTAGTCAAAAGACACTTATTTCATATTTTCTTCGTATGACTTAATCATCTTTTTAACCATCTGACCGCCAACGCTACCTGCCTGCTTTGAAGTAAGGTCACCGTTGTAGCCCTGTTTAAGATTTACGCCAACTTCTGATGCAGCTTCCATCTTGAAACGGTTAAGAGCTTCACGAGCTTCTGGTACTACGTTCTTATTACCTCTTGACATTTTATTTACACCCCAATCATTCTAAAACTCTTACGTTTGCAATAGTATTATGAGCTACTAATCGGGTATTATTATTGAAAAATTTTGCTAATTATTTATAGTCTCTCAACGAGCAAAATTCATATCCGTCTTCTCTTGCTTTATCAATTATTCTTGCAAGTGCATTTGCATTATCGGGTGATACTGAATGCAACAATATCACAGCGCCGGGATGAAGTCTTGAAACTACTGTTTCATAGGCGAAATCAGCACCTTTTTGCTTATTCAAGTCCCAATCTGCATAAGCTAATGACCAAAATACACTTGTATATCCCAAAGAACCTATAACACTCAACGCATTTTCGTTATATTCGCCCTTTGGAAATCTGAAATATGGCTCACTATAATTAAAGTTTTCTCTTAAATAATCATCCATTCCCAAAACTTCTTCTTTTATCTGTTCAGTTGAAATTTCAGCAAAAGACGGGTGTGTTACAGAGTGATTACCAACAATATGGCCCTCGGCAATCATTCGCTTTATCAAGTCAGGATTTTCTTTAACCTGTGGCAAGGTACAGAAAAAGGCAGCATTCACATTCTTTTCTTTAAGCACATCAAGAATTTTTGATGTATAGCCATTTTCATAACCACAATCAAACGTTAAATATAAAATTTTATTCTGTGACTTTGTATCAAGACAAAATGCTTTAAAATTATTGGATTCAAAATATTTTTGTGCATTTATTGAAATCTCATTTGCAACACCATTTTTTGCTACGCCATAACTATGAGATTTTTTATCATCAGTGCCCATTGGTTCTGGCGATACTGATGTTTCAGGCTCTTCATATTGAGTTATTGTTTCGGTTTCTGTTTGAGTTTCTGAAATTTTCGGTTCAGGTTTTGCATCTTGTTTTGTGCAAGAGCAAAGCAAAGTTAGTGATAGAACAGCGGACAATATTTTAATAAGTTTACTCATTTAAACTACCTTATTTCATCATGCTGTTCATATTTTCTACAACATCTGAAAATGTGTTTACAGCCTTCTTAGCTGTCTTTTTCATCTTCTTTTTAGTTGCACTATTTGACATTGCATTTGTCATTGCAAGCGCTGCTGTACCTGCAAGAACACCTGCACCGAGTGCTTTATACATTGTATTGTTATTCATTTTCTCTTCCCCTTTCAAATTTTTTTCGCTCACAATTTAATGAGCAAATATATTTTTTGAAAAAGAAATAAAAAAATTATAAAATAATGTTTAAAATTATTTCTAAAAATGTTATACTTTAAATTACATAAAAATTTCAAAATTTTGGTGATTAAAATGACACTTAATATTGTTATGGTTGAGCCTGAAATTCCACAGAATACAGGCAATGTTGCTCGTACTTGTGCAGCAACAGGAGCAAGACTTCATTTGGTTGGTAAAATGGGATTTACACCTGATGATAAAAAGTTAAAAAGAGCAGGTCTTGATTACTGGTATTTGCTTGATATTACATATTACGACTCACTTGAAGAGTTCTTTGAGAAAAATCAAGGTGGTAACTTTTTCTATTTTTCAACAAAAGCACAAAAAAGACATTCTGATGTAAAATACCCTGACAACACATATCTCGTTTTTGGCAAAGAAACTGCAGGATTACCTGAAGATTTACTTTTTGCAAATGCTGACAAATGTGTGAGAATACCAATGATTGATGAAGCAAGAAGTCTTAATCTTTCAAATGCAGTTGCCATTGGTGTTTATGAGACACTCAGACAATGGGATTATCCACAACTACTTGAAAGTGGAGAATTGAGAAATTATAATTGGAGTGACCAACAATGAAAACTCCACAGTCATTAATTGAATACTGTCTCTCAAAAACCGGTGCCTATGTTGACCACCCTTTTGGACCAGATTTAGAAATAATTAAAGTTGAAAAGAAAATTTTTGCACAATTTTTTCAATTAAAAGGAATTGATAACATAACACTTAAATGCGATGCTATGACTGGTCAATTTTACAGACAGATGTTTCCTAACGTTGTTGTAAGAGGTTACCATTGCCCACCTGTTCAGCAGCCTTATTTCAACACGTTTCCGTTAGATGGTTCTGTGCCTGATGAGATAATTTTTGAAATGATAGACCATAGTTATTCGGTAGTTATTGGTAAATTACCGAAATATTTACAAAGAAAATTGAATGAAGAATAGAATAACGCACCCACAATATATATTCACTGTGGGTGTGTTTTTTTTTGCTTATTCACTTAATGGGAATGTTAGGCGTACTTTAAAAAGGTCACCATCAATTTGAATATCAAGTTTACCTTTTTGAATTTCAGTCAAAGATTTTGCGATTGAAAGACCTAATCCACTACCTTCTGTATTTCTTGAACTATCGCCACGCACAAAGCGTTCCATAAGTTCATCACCTGAAATATTAAGTGGGTCTTTTGAGATATTTTTGAATGCAATTTCTGCTTTATCAAATCTGCGAGTTACATCAATATAAACACGCGTATTGGGTTGAGCATATTTTGAAATATTATTTAAAATATTATCGAAAACTCGCCAGATATGACGGTTATCAGCTATTACAAGTAACAATTCATCAGTTTTATTGAGTATAACTTGCAAATTGTTATTCGAAAATTTCTCGTCATACTCTCCAAGTGCTTGTGAAAGCAAGATTCCTAATTCAAGTTGAGTAAGATTAACGCTTACATTACCTGTTGAAGCCTTTGACGCCTCTAACAAGTCATCTATAAGTTTCTTGAGCCTTGCAGACTGACGAGATAAAACAGACACATATTCTTTGGCAGTTTCATTTTCAATTTCTTCTTTTTCAAGTAAATCAACATAATTTATAATTGATGTCAAAGGAGTTTTAATGTCATGTGAAACATTTGTAATGAGTTCAGTTTTAAATCGTTCACTCTTCATTCGTTCTTCAACTGCTTTTGCAATGCCATCATTTATGTTATTAATATTTTCAGCGTGGTCTTTTATATCAAGAAACATATATTTCGTATCAATTTTTTTATAAATATTACCTTTTGCAATTTCCTCTGTACTGTTTTTAATCCTTTTAAGAAGTATTGCAACAACAATTATACCTACGCAAAGAACACAGTTCAAAATCCATGTAGTAGGCCATAAAAAGCCCCAATCAAGTGTAAGTATTATAAACTCAAAAAGCATTATGCTAACTACTGCAACAATTGTTTTCCACACAAGAGGAATTGAACGCAACATTGAAATTGAAAACTTGAAAGATTTTTTTAACAGTTCTTGTATGCCACTAAATATCTTTTTAAATATTGTGAATGCAAATGATAAAAGTTTATAAATAATTGTTGTCTTTATAAATGTTTGTGTTTTAAATCTAACTGCTGTAGTCATTGAAAGAATTGCAAATAAAATGGAATCAAAGAAAGTAGCAATAATTAACACAACTGCAAGATAAGGTATTGCTACCCAAAGTGTTATATCTGAATTATAACTTATCATTTCATAATAAACAGTATTGCATATCCAGAAGATGCAATAACCTAAGAACAAGGTTATCATAGAGAATAACGCTACCATAATATCAATCGGTAATTTATCAAATCTTGATATATAAATTCCTTCAAAATCTTCTTTATGGCCTGCTGAACACATTATAAATACCAATAGGGAAACTGAAGATAAAATTGAAACAATAGTTATTACAAAAAGTGTTGTTTGCTTATCAGAAACTACATTGAACAGTTCATTTATATAGTAAAAACAGTCTTTTACAACAAAATCTTTCTTTAAACAAACGGTTATCTCATATTCTTTTTCCTCGTAACAATCAGCATCTTCATAAGATACAGATGTGGTTTCATAAAAGACTGAGCCCGTTTCGAGTTCGGTATCATTTACTTTTTGCGAATTTGAATTATTGGGCTTGTTACGATATTCTTCTTTTAATACGCTAAAGCTGTGCACACCAGTATTGACAATATCACTTGCTGTATCATCAATATTCGAAAAAACGATTTTATCATCAGAATCTTTAATTTCTACCAACAAGTTTTTAGACATAAAATTGTAAACTGCTTCTTCAAATATTTCACCACCAACTTGAGAAACCTCACCGTGTTTTTCATAATATTCAACATAATCACTAAGTCTGGATATTGGATTCCATGTCATACCCGTAAGCAAAGTCTTTTTAAAATCATATTTTTCGCTTTCAGATGTAAAAGCACCTGAACCAAAGCCAAACAAAAGAAGCCCTGATGATATTAAAGCAGATGTGAGCATTACAGCAAAAAGAACTGTTGCCACACATTTAACGACAGTATTATTTCTCATTACATAACACCTCTTTCAATCTTGTAACCCTGTCCCCAAACTACTTTCAAATAGCGTGGTTCGGCAGGGTTGATTTCAATTTTTTCACGAAGGTGTCTAATATGTACTGCTACTGTACTTTCTGCGCCATAGGGATTATCTTTCCATACTTTAAGATAAATCTCGCGTGGAGAATAAACTTTGCCTGCATTTCGCATCAGAAAATGCAGTATTTCATATTCTTTTGGTGTGAGTGAAACATTTTCACCATCAACTGTTACTTTTTTAGCATTGTCATCAAGTTCTAATGTACCAATGCAAATTGTCTGCTCGTTAGTTTTGCCACCACCAAGCATCATATATCGGCGAAGCTGGGATTTAACTCTCGCCATAACTTCAACAGGGTTAAATGGTTTTGTAATATAGTCATCTGCGCCAACATTAAGTCCTAAAATTTTATCGGTATCTTCACTTTTTGCTGTCAACAGAATTACAGGAATATTAGAAATTTCACGAATTTTCACCATAGCACCAATACCGTCCAACACGGGCATCATGATATCAAGAAGTGCTAAATGAATGTCTTCTGTTTTTACTTTTTCAATTGCTTCGTTACCGTTGTAGGCAAGAATTGTGTTATACCCCTCTGATTTAAGATAAATATCGAGTGCATTAACTATGTCTTTTTCATCATCACAAACAAGAATATTATACATATTTTCAACCTCCAACAGTATTGTAATAAAAATAGTTTTAAGAATAAATAAGCTAAATTATTAAGAAATAATTAAGATAAAAAGCAATAGCGGGAGCAAAGCTCCCGCCCTATTATCAAAGGATATCAACCTTTAATTCTGCGTCGTTATATTTATAGAATTTACGGTCTTCAAGTGCCCAAAGTCGATTTGTAAACTCGCCTTTTTCGATTCCGCTGACGGCATCCATAATCTCATAAATTCGTGCATCCATCAAGTCAAGCTGTGAAAGCAATTCTGCTTCAAGGAAAAGCGGTCTAACTGCTGCGCCAAATTCAGGCTCGCCGTGATGTGACAAAACCATGTGTTGCAAAAGCATTGATTTTTCACTATCAATCGATAGTTTGTCACCTGCTTCTTTAACCATCATTGCACCCATTACAAGATGTCCTAAAAGGTTGCCTTCAACAGTATATCCTGATGCTATGCCTGTTCCTTTTACATCAAATTCAATTGTTTTTGCGATATCATGAAGAATAGCACCTGAAACAAGCAATTCTCTGTTAACAAAAGGATATACCTTGCAAATGCTTTCACAGAGTTTCACAATTGATGATGTATGCATTAAAAGTCCGCAACGGATAGCGTGGTGCAATCTAAATGCTGCAGGGAAATAAAGAATCTTTTCTTTATTAGTTTCAAGTAAGTATGTAACAACTTTTTTAAGGTCATCATCTTTAAAATCATCAACAGTTTTGATAAGAAAATTAAACATATCTTCGCCACTATAATCCGCTGATTTTACATAATCAGAAACATTAACACCGTCACTTTCGACTACAGAACGGATTCTGTCAATTCTCAACTGGTCGTGACCGTTATATTGAGAGATTGAGCCTCTTACCTTTACAAACATATCATTTTCATATTTACCGTGAGAAACTTCATTATAATCCCAGAGTTTCGCAAAGATTTCTCCTGTTTTATCTGAGAGTACAATATCAAGATAAAAATTACCGTTTTTTGCTGTTTTCTTATCACATTGTTTGATTACTGCATAGCCTTCAACAAGACCATTATTACCAATTTCATTAAAATTCATATATCTTAGTATTCCTTTCGACTGTATATATAGAATTATACACTTTGAAAATAACTATTGCAATATTTTTTAACCAAAAAGCATTTTTCCTGTATTTTCCTGCACAATAAAAAAACCGCAAAGTGAAAGAGTAACCAACAAAGTTACTATTGATGATAAAATAAAGTTTTTTAAAAGTTTTGTTGTCTCTGACATTAATTTTCAAACTCCTTTAATAATTTCGCCAATGATTCTGCAAAATATCGAGCAGAATATACTGCTTCGGTCAATGTGTTGGCATCGGTTCCAATATCAACTGACAAGGCACAAGGTAATAAGTCCATATTATATTTTCGGCTTGAAAAGACCAATGGTCTGACAATTTTATGGTTATCATTTGCCAACTGATTTTGCAGTTTCAATGCAAAAGTCAGATTTTTCTCCCAATTGGGAAAATCGGTTACATTACTTGTTTCGCATCCCGTTGTTATCATAATCTGTGCTACTTTTTTATTATCAATTTCGGTAACTGTTTTTATTCTTGTTCCGTCTTTTTGATAAATGGAATCCCTATGAACATCAAGCACAACTTGTATTGACGGATTACTCTTTAAAATCTCACTCACCTTTTCCCTTGACCTTTCATAAGCACCACTGTACTGTTCATCAAAAGTATCGGTTATATGAATGGTTTTATACCCTTTATCGTTGAGAATTTTACAAATTTCTTCGCCAATTCGCACAACAGTTTCTTTTTTATTACCACTTCGGATACTTCGCTCATTAGTATAAAAATCTCTATCTAACAATTCGTAGCTTTCGGATGTATGTGTGTGATAAATCAGCACGGCGGGTTGATTTTTAGATACATTTGCTACTGCTTTTCGATTTATATAATTATCAATATTAATGCTCTTATCAACCGTTGTATTTCTTAAAAGTATTTTATCGTATTCTGCCGTTGCATTTTTGCGACTATAATCTTCTTTTAATATTTTGCCGTCGTTTGTTGAGTTTGCATATTTAGTTTCTGCTTCATTTATAAGCTTTTGAATGTCATCAGGAATATCGGATTTTATGATTACAGACTGAGACAATGATTGAATCTCACTCATTGATGAAACTATTTCATCTTCTTCTATTTTATTGTTTTGAGATTTATAATAAGAAATTGTTTCACTTGGATATGACAAAAAAAATCCAAAATTAAGGATTGATTTTTTTACATTATCCATATCGTTTGATAAAAACAAACAAAAAACAATAACAATTGGAATAATCAATTTTACTGTGTATTCAAATAACTTTTCAGAAATGTTTGTCCTTTTATTCAAAGCGTCATTCCTTTCATATTTTTTATTAATTTTATGAAAGGAAAAACTAAAAAATGCTACATTAAAGATAATAAAAATTCAGGCTCAATATGTGGTTGTAATGCACAATTTATGCTCAACGCAAGAAGTCTTGACGCTCTTTTTATAATCATATCAATGTCCCTTGGGGTTACCATAACAGTTTCTGCTTCTTTTGATATATTTTCAATTTGTTTATTATTCTCTACCAAGTCGTAAACAAGAGTTTTACCATCAACAACTGTTGGAATACCAATTGCGATAACAGGCACACCAAGAAAATGCTCGTCAATTCTAGCGCGGTTATTACCAACACCTGCGCCTGGGGAAATGCCTGTATCTGATAACTGAACAGTTTTACCTAATCGTGACAGTTTTCTTGAAGCTAACGCATCAACTGCAATGACTGCCTGTGGTTTGATTAAATCAACAATTCCTTTGATATACTCAGCAGTTTCAATGCCTGTTTGACCTAGCACACCAGTTGAAATTGACGCTACGGGATTAAATTTTGGCAACTTAAGTTCTTTTGAAACTTCTGCTTCTATGTGTCTTGTTGAAAATATCTGTCCTGCACACAAAGGACCTAATGCATCGGGAGTTATATTATCATTACCAACGCCAACCACTAAAACAGAGTTTTCGCCTTTAGGTAGCAGTTCACTTATAACTTCTGTGAGTGCTTTTAATCTGCCATCCAGCAATTCGGTTTCGTGTGAAAATTCAGGCACATCTACCGTATAATATTTCCCTTTTGGTTTGCCGACTTGTTTTTCTCCAATATCGTCTAGAACTTCAACAAGAGTTATTGTAGCGTCATCTTTTTGTTTAGTCTCAGAATGCACGCCTTGCACTCGCTCTTTATTAAGCATTTCGTGTCGCTCAAGGGCTAAATCTGTTCTATAAATCATTGTTTTTCTCCATATAAAATTACTATTTTTCATCTTTATTATTGACCACGCAAAAAAATATAGTCATTTTGTAAAAAAAACTTGATTTTTATTTTGTTTCGTGCTAATATATGTATCTGTAATGCGAAGGAGGTGTAACGAATATGCCAAATATTAAATCAGCTAAAAAGCGTGTTCTCGTTAACAAGACAAAGGCACAGCGTAACAAGTCAGCTAACTCAGCTCTCAAAACAGCTATCAAAAAAGCAAACCTTGCTATTGAAACAAATGCTGCAGATAAAGATGAGCTTGTAAAAGTTGCTGTTAAGAAAATCGACCAGGCTGCTGCTAAGGGTCTTCTTCATAAGAATAATGCAGCTCGTAAAAAGTCTGCTCTCGTTACAAAGCTTAACAAGGCTTAATTAATTACGTAGTTCTTTGCCGTTGACGAAAGTCTTCGGCATTTTTCTTTATTGACTTTTTTAAACTTCTTGTGTATAATTAAATAAAGATTTAATCGGAGGTTTATTCTTATGAAAAAGGCTTTGAAAGTTATCGCTATTATCGCTGCTATCGCAGCTGTTGCAGTTGCTGCATATGTTATTATTAAAAAGTATGTTGACAGTAAAAGAGTTGTAATCGGCAATGACGCTGAAAATTATGTTTCATGTTCATTCTGTGATGATACATTTGTTTCAGAAACAGTTGCTTAAGAACTAATTACAAAAGATAACAGGACTGAATATTCAGTCCTGTTTTTTTATTTGGATTTAGGCTTTGTTACAAATGATGCTATGAGTCCACAAAGCATCGCGACGGTTATTCCTACTGATGCAGCAGAAATTGGCCCTGAAACAATACCCAAAGCACCTTTTTCTTTTATGGCTTCTTTTGTGCCCTGAACAAGAGTATTTCCAAAGCCTGTCAGGGGAACAGTTGCCCCCGCGCCTGCCCAATCAACTATTGGCTCGTATATTCCTAATCCACCTAATATTACGCCAATAACTACAAATGATACTAATATTCTTGCAGGAGTCAGTTTTGTTAAATCTATCAACAACTGACCTATTACACAAATAATGCCACCAACTAAAAATGCTTTTAAGAAAATCATATTTTTCACCCGAACATAGTTTGGCAAAATGTAATATGTTTATTCAAAATAAAATCTTAATATCAAGTATTCATTGAGCAAACTATTAGTGTTTTAAATTATGATAAATCAACTTGATTTGACTCCATCTCATTTTTAATCTTATCTACAGAATCCTGGTCTTTAATTATAAACTGTTCTAATGGCAAACTTTTATAAACTTTTTTACCATTTTTATAGTTGTAAGGATGACCATCTTCATCGATATAATATTCTACTACTGTCCCATCGTCAAATACATAAGTGTATAGTTCGCCATCGCGTGTAAAAAGTTGTGGATAAAAAATCGAAACAGCAATAATTGAAATAAGAATTATTGACAACACAGCTAAAAACACTATGCTTATTTTTCTTTTTTTTGTCATAGAAATGACTCCTTTCTAACCTGCTGTTGTCCAAATAACCGCAGTGTATGAAGTTACTTTGTCTGGAATCAGTAAAGCAAATTGACAATACCTTTGTTGTGTAAGATAATCAAAAGGTTGTCCAGCAACTCTTCTACAATCTATATCATTATATATCTCTTGCGTCACGACATCCATATCAATATAATACCACCTTAATACGAACGAAACTTTTTTGTTTAAAATGGATGTGCTTTGAACATTATCAGTTCTGAAATGTAAAACTGCATGCCTAGCACTAATCTTAATCCATGGAGTTGTAAAAGTTTGATAATTATCAAACGATACCGACCGAGTATATGATGGAGATTGCAGGCTACCTTGAATATTTGAGATGTCTTCATAGACTGTCGGTTCACTTCTAAAATTAGGATTTTGTGATTGTAAAGAAACTCTCTTTACTTCGTCAATTATTGTTTTATCAGTAACAATGAATTGTTCTAAAGGCAAATTAATAAATACCTTTTCTTCATCTCTGTAATTATATGGATGACCATCTTCATCCATATAATATTCTACAACTGTTCCATCTGGGAATGTATATGTAAATAAATTCTCGTCTTGTGAACTAACCGCAAAACAAGGAAGGCTACAAGAACATATAATCACTATTGCCATAATAACACAAATTATTTTTTTCATATTTAATTACTCTCCTTAATAATAAATTTAAAATAGCACTTTATTGAATGGTGCATTGGAAACACTCCCTTTAAAAATAGTAGTCAATCTCCTGTTCCACTTACTAAATCGAATTTAATTATTAAAAAGTTATGAAAAAATAAAGAAGCACGAAATTCCCAAGTGAATCTCGTGCTAATCACTTTGAATTATTCGCCCTTCATTTTAGCAAAGCATTCACTGCAATAAACAGGTCTGTCATCTTTTGGAAGGAAAGGAATTTTTGCCTCGCCACCACATGAAGCACAAACTGCTGTGTGATATTCTTTTGCGCCACGGATTGCATTCTTGCGTGCTACACGGCATTCTTTGCATCTCTGTGGTTCATTCACAAATCCTTTCTCTGCATAAAATTCCTGTTCACCTGCTGTAAAAACAAATTCGTTTCCACAATCTTTGCAGGTAAGAGTTTTGTCTTCGTACATTTTGCTACCTCGCTTATTATTTTACCCAAAGGGCATTTATTTGATACTGCGGATTTTCTTGCGTATTCTTTGCAACGCATTGTCAACAGACTTTTCAGTGCAATCAAGAATCTCTGCAATTTCATTATAACTTAAACCAAGCAAATTAAGTCTAAACACTTTTTTCTCGGTTTTTGAAAGATTGTTGTTAACAAAAGAAATGATTGAATCAATTTCTTCATTAAACATCAACAATTCTTCAGGTGTTGGTGAAAAAGAACGAATGTCACATTTTTCATCAATAGAAACATAAGAATCCAATGGCAAATTGCTCTTTTTATTTGCAGTTCGTAATGCTGAAAGCATTTTTCGAGTGATAAGAGTTGTAGCGTATGTAGAAAACAACACACCCTTTGACTCATCAAAGGAATAAACCGCAGAGAGAAGACCCAACATCCCCTCTTGATACAAATCTTCATTTTCAATGCCACTTATTTTCTTAAAAGAAAGTGATTTTTGAAGAACTGTTTCAGAATAACGCTGTATTAAAGCTGTTAATGCATTACTGTCTCCACCTTTTGCCTTTGAGACGAGTAAGTTTTCTTCCAAAAAATTCACCTCTGAATATATTGACACTTATATAGATTTATATTACTCAAATTATATCACAAAAAAATTAAAAGTCAACTAAAATTTTTGTGTAATTTTCATAAATCGACATATAAAAACAAAAAGAACCACAATTGTGGTTCTTTTTAGATTACATAAATATTTGTAATAAAACTGTAGCTGTGCTCAAAAGCATAATCGCTGCGAGAAATATTGCAACTGCTTTCACAAAGAAATTTCTATTCATTTTTATACTCCTAAAATTTTAGAAATGCTCTTACCTAACATCTCTGCTTTTTCTTCTGAAACCTTTCGTGTTTCACCACAAGCCGTGATATAAGCTTTGATTTTTGGTTCTGTTCCCGAAGGGCGCACAATGACTTTGCTTCCATCACCCAAATAATATGACAAAACATTTGATTTTGGCAAATCAATAGTAGTTTCTGTGCCATCGTCTGACTTCATTGCACTCAATTTATAGTCAGCAACTTTAACAACATCAAAGTCCCCTATCTTCTTTGGTGGATTTTCACGCAAAGACGCCATCATATCTACCATTTTTTGCATACCACTTGCACCTTCAAATGCAAAGTTCAAAAGAGTGTTGAGATACATACCATATTTTTCATAGATGCCATCCATAAACTCTTTAAGTGAAATTCCTTTGAGTTTATAATATGACGCCATTTCACAGATAAGCAATGAAGCAACAACAGCATCTTTATCACGGGCATGTGTACCACGGAGATAGCCATAAGATTCTTCCATACCAACGACAAATCTGTCTTCTTCATTTGTCTTTTCAAGATTTGTGATAAGTTCGCCAATATATTTAAAGCCTGTTAACAAATCAGCAGTTTCTGCTCCATAAGCTGATGCAATTGTTTCAACAAGAGGTGTTGTAACGATTGTTTTAACAACAATTGGATTTTTTGGAAGTTTGTTTTGCTCTTTAAGTGATGAAAGAAGGTATTCTGTGAACATTGCGCCCACTTCGTTACCTGTCATAAGCACATAATCATCACCATCACGCACAGCTATACCAACACGGTCACAGTCAGGGTCAGTTGCTAAAAGTAAATCAGCGTCAGTACCTTTGGCTGTTTCAATTGCACATTCAAAAGCTTGACGGATTTCAGGATTTGGATAAGGACAAGTTGGGAAATTGCCATCAGGTTTTTCTTGTTCCTTAACAACCGTTACATCTTTTATGCCAGCCTTTTTAAGAACTTTTCTAACTGGTTTATTACCAGCACCATTAAGTGGTGTATAAATCACTTTAAGTCCTGCTTTTTTAATTGCATCAGGATTAACAAGACTTGATATAACCTTAGCATAGAACTCGTCATAGAGCCAATCTTCAATAAAATCAACCATATCTTCTGCTAATGCATCGTCAAAACTCATTGTTTTCACACCAGAGAACATATCGATATTTTGAATATAGTTATATGTCTTCTCTGCTGCTTCGTCAGTCATCTGATAGCCATTAGGGTCATAGCATTTAAATCCATTATATTTTGATGGGTTATGGCTTGCTGTGATAATGATACCTGATGAACAGTTAAGTCTTCTAACAGCAAAAGAAAGCATTGGTGTTGGCACAAGTTCAGGATAGATATATACCTTAATTCCATTTGCAGCAAGAACACCTGCTGCACTCTCTGCAAATTCTTTTGATTTAATTCTTGAGTCATAAGCAATAGCTACTGATGGATTTTCAAAGCTCTCATTAAGATAATCTGCCAAACCCTGTGTTGCCTGATTAACTGTATATACATTCATTCGGTTTGTACCTGCACCGATTACACCACGAAGACCTGCTGTACCAAATTCAAGATTTTTATAAAAACGGTCAAGAATTGCTTCTTCATCACCATTGATGCTTTTGAGTTCAGGAATCAAATCAGCATCAGCAGTTGCAGAAGAAAGCCAAATATCATAGAGTTTATTGATATCGTTCATAATTCTACCTCCAAAAAATTCTATTATATATTTTATATCAAATTACACTAAAAGTAAATATATATTTTTATGTTGAAAAAGATATGTTTTGTATTGTATAATTATTACAGTTTATATTGGAAGTGATGATTTTGTTTTCAAAAATTGTAAGTCTTGGTCTTTTTGGTATGGAAGCATACAAAGTTATTGTTGAGGCTGATATTTCAGGTGGAATGCCACGTTTCGACATTGTTGGATTACCTGATACTGCTGTATCAGAAAGCAAAGAAAGAGTTCGTTCTGCAATTAAAAACACTAATTTGCAATATCCTGTCAGTAGAATAACAATTAACCTTGCCCCTGCTGATATGAAAAAAGAGGGTCCTTTATATGATTTGCCCATACTTATTGCATTACTCTGTGCAAACGGTCAATTAAAGGGCGTTGATGATAGTATGGCTTTTATTGGGGAATTATCACTTGATGGTACTTTAAGACGAATTAATGGCGTTTTACCAATGGTGCTTTGTGCCAAGAAAAACGGAATTGAGAAAATCTTTATTCCTGCTGAAAATATCAATGAAGGTGCCGTTGTTGAAGGAATCGAAGTATATCCTGTAAAATCTGTTCTACAACTTATAAACCACATAACAGGAATCAATGAAATCACACCAGTAACAACACAGGATTATAACGAATACAGAAATCCTGATAATCTTCCTGACTTTTCTGATGTGCGTGGTCAGAGAGAAGTAAAAAGAGCATTAGAAATCGCCGCGGCTGGTGGTCATAATGTGTTGATGGTTGGACCTCCCGGTTCAGGTAAAAGTATGCTAGCAAAAAGAATGCCATCAATTTTACCCGATATGACATTTGACGAAGCAATTGAAACTACAAACATTTATTCAATTGCCGGTGCTTTGCCAAGCGGGGTATCACTTTTAAGGTCAAGGCCATTTCGTTCACCGCATCACACTATATCCCCTGCCGGACTTTCAGGTGGTGGAGCAATTCCAAGACCCGGTGAAGTTTCCCTTGCTCATAATGGCGTTTTATTCCTTGATGAATTGCCCGAATTCACAAGAAACACTCTTGAAGTTTTGCGTCAACCAATAGAAGATGAAATTATTACCATTTCAAGAGCTGCTGCTAAATTTCAATATCCTTGCTCAGTTATGATGATTTGTGCTATGAACCCTTGTCCCTGTGGATATTTAGGTCACCCGACGCGTCCTTGCACTTGCACAAATGGTATTGCGCAACGATATCTCAACAGAGTCAGCGGTCCGCTTTTAGACCGATTGGATATACATATTAGCGTGCCACCTGTTGATTTTGAAAATCTTTCAGGCACTGAAAAAGCAGAATCTTCAGCAGAAATCAAAAATAGAGTTGAAAAAGCAAGAGAAATTCAACACGAGAGATTTAAAGGCACTAAAATCACCTGCAACGCAAAAATGGATTCTGCAGCAACAAAGAAATACTGTTATATGTCACCAAATGCACTTATGATTTTAAAAACAGCATTTGACCGACTTTCACTTTCGGCTCGCGCTTATGATAAAGTGTTAAGAATAGCTAGAACAATTGCCGATTTAGATGGTGAAGATGAAATTGATGTTAAACATATTACAGAAGCAATTCAATACAGAAGTCTTGACCGAAGATTTGAAGAATAACAAAAAAATCCCTTACTCAAAAAGAGTAAGGGATTTTTCTTATATCTTTGTCTTTGTAATTTGTGGAATTTTGCCAACAACAATGGCAACGATTGTTGTAATAATTATTTCAGGAACCATATAGAAGCCGTTATAAATAATTGAATAGATAAGTGACAATGCATTACCACTAAATGTATTCATAATGGTCGCACCCCATGAATAGAAACCTTCTTGCGTAAAGAACCATTCAGCCCAAGCACCAAAGAGAATATAGCCTGAGATAATGTGACAAACATAGCGAAGTGCGAGAACTGTTAACGCGCCTAAAGCCAATGACAGATAGTCTTTTTTTATTGCCTTTCTATACATTGCAGCAAGTCCCAGAACCGTATATGCAAGTATGTAGTCGAACACAAACATAAGTATAATATTAAGCAAATTGCCAAGGTATTCATCTGACGAAGGCATAATCAACTTGCTAATTGTGCTGACACCCATTACCATTTGCACCAACGAATAGACAAAAGCAGTTACAAGACCTTTGCCCATACCGTACTTCCAAGCTACAAGAACCACAGGAAGCATACTTACAATTGTGATTTGTCCACCGAAAGTTAATTCGGGAATTATTGACTTTGACACAAGTTCTAAAACTGCTGCTAAAGCAATCATAATAGCACTTTCAGCAAGCCAATAGAGATTTTTTTTGTTTTTCATTTCTTTCACTCCAAATAAAAAATTCAGCCAGAGCAGATACCGCAAGGCTGAACTGTGAAAAGCTTTCCTACGACGGCATTATCCGTATCAGGTTCAATGGTCAGAAGCAGATTAGCTTCAATCTCAGCCGACTAGACTGTCAGCACCCATGCACTATTTACTTGGCTTGAATACATTATACACCTTTAAAATCAGTTGTCAAGCATAAAATGTTTTAATGCAGAATAACGAAGTTGAGTTTTAGAGTTTTCAATCATATTGTAAACGCAACCTGTTGTTCCCACCAAAACTAAAAGTCTTTTTGCTCTTGTTACAGCAGTATAAAGAAGATTTCTGTAACAAAGACGATTATTAACAGAAATCACAGGCACAATTACTGCGTCGAACTCACTACCCTGACTCTTGTGCACAGTTACGGCATAAGCTAATTCAAGTTCTGTCAACTGTTCTTTGGTGTATGTTGCACGACGACCTGAATAATCAATAATAATGGCATCTCGACGCAAATCAATGTGTTCAATAAACCCAATGTCACCATTGAATATGCCATCGCCTTCTTCGTCATAGGATTCCCAATGGATATTGTAATTATTCTTGGTCTGCATAACCTTATCCCCAACTCTAAATACTCTGTAACCCGTGTTATATTCACTCTTTTCGGGTGATGCGGGGTTGATTTCATCTTGCAAAACCTTATTGAGATTCATTGTACCTGTATCACCTTTTTTAGATGGACAAAGCACCTGAATCTGCGTAGTGGGGTCAAAATTATAGGCATCTTTTAATCTTTTTGTATATAAATCTTTAATTGTGCGCACAGCATCAAGGGGATAATGTCTTTGTAAAAGATAGAAATCCCCTTCTTTATAATCTATTTCAATTTTTTCGCCATTTACAATTAAATGAGCGTTTTTAACTATATTGCTTTCAAGCGATTGACGGAAAATTTCTTTAAGTTGTACAACAGGTAACATTTTGCAGTCAATTAAATCTTTTAACACATTTCCAGCGCTAACAGGTGGCAACTGGTCGCTGTCACCAACCATTATAAGTCGACAACCAAAAGGCAATGCATCAAGCAGACTTTGAAAAAGGAAAATATCAACCATTGACATTTCATCGACAATTACCGCCTGACAATCTAAAGGATTTCGCAGATTTCTTTTGAAAACAGGTTTATTCCCATTACCCCACTCAACTTCAAGCAATCTATGAATTGTTGTGGCTTTTCTACCTGTAGCTTCAGTCATTCTTTGTGCTGCACGACCTGTTGGGGCACAAAGTGCAATATCAAGATGGTCTTTTTCAAACATTGTTATTATGCCATTTAATGTTGTTGTTTTTCCTGTACCGGGTCCACCTGTGAGAATAAGTATACCTTTATTAACGGCTGTAATGATTGCATCTTTTTGCTTATCAGCATATTGAATATTACAGGTCTTTTCAAGTTTATCAATATATGACTTAACATCAATCGGATTTTCAGGTGGAAATTTCAACAAGACTTTTATTCTGTTGGCAATTGACATTTCTGCATGATATGCCTCTGGAATAAAAACAAAATCTCGATTATTGATTTCTTTTATAATAATCTTTTTATTTTGTTTTAAATTATCAATAGCAATTTCAATATTTTCTCGTGACTCACCCAACAAATCGCAAGATGGTGTAAACAGTTTTTCAAGTGGCACACATGTGTGACCATTCTTAAAATTATAACTGATTACATATAAAATACCCGCTTCAATTCTATATTGTGATTTGGGTTTATTGGGCAACATATCTGCTATTTGCTCGGCTCTTTCAAATGAAATTCTGCCTTCACCCTCACAGAGAATATAAGGATTTTCTTCAATCAGTTGTACGGCACCATTGCCCAACTTATCAAAAGCAAACAGACATTCGTTAGTTTTAAGTCCATATTTTGAGAGATTTATAATTAAAGCTCTTGTTGAACACTGACAATTATACCCCTTGCCGATTTTCTTTGCTTTTTCAAGTGAAATACCCTTAATTTCAGCAAGTCTTTCAGGCTCATATTGAAGAATATCAAAAGTTTTTTCACCAAATTTATTTATGATTTTAAGCGCAGTTGACTCACGAACACCTTTAACTACGCCACTTGCAAGATAATGATATAAATCATCTACTGTTTCTGGTAATGTAGCATTACAGGATTCTGCTTTAAACTGACGACCATAAATTGAATGATATGTATATTCACCAATAAGTTCAACACGGTCACCAATTTTAACATCAATTGTATTACCAACAACAGTCAATTCTTCATCGCCAATGTCAACATAGAAAACTGTGTATCCATTAGCGTCATTATAAAAAGTTATGTCTGTGACTGTTCCCGTTAATTTGATTTTTGTTTCAAATTCTTCCATCTAAAAAATCCTTTATATATTCTTTGTTAACCAGATATATTCCGTTACATTCTTTACATATTTCTAAAAGATTATCTCTTTCATATTCACGCATGCCGTTATCTAACACAACAATTTTGCCGTGAATATCGTCACCCATCAAATTGAGTTTTATTCTCAAAGCATAGGCTTTCTTTCGGACATCACAGCTTGTTATATCGCAAGGCAAAAAAACGAAAAAATCTTTTCGAGTTTTTGGTATTAATAATTTTAACATAATTGTATAACAAAAAGCAACTATTCCCATAAGAGTTGAGCACAGAAAAAAGGACCATAACAATGCTTCAAACATAAAAAATCACCTCAACATATTATACGGTGATTATATTTTTTGGTTAAAAAAATAAGAGCCTGAAAAACAAGCTCTTATTAAGAAACGAGTTGGTCTGTAAGCCGAGTTCTGTCGTTTAAGGCAATTATCTATCTGCGACACATATTGCTATGTGCCTGAAGCCGTCTTTCGAAGTATCTGCCCAGCTGACAACTTCAGTCGACGTTGCATCGGGTAGGGTTTGCTCAGCCGTTACATCTCTGCAACGCTGGTGAGCTCTTACCTCGCCTTTCCACCCTTACCGTTAAAAACGGCGGTAATTTTCTATGCACTTTCCCTAAGGTCACCCTCGGCGGCCGTTAGCCGTTACCCTGCTGTATGATGCTCGGACTTTCCTCACAGATTATAATCTGCGCAACTGCCCAACCAACTCATATTCTGTTGTAATTATTCGAATTTATCATCAAGATAAACTCCGTCTTTTTTAATTTTTATAAGTTTTTCTCCATCAACAAGAAAAACTGTTTTCGAAATATCCATCATTGGTTTGTCACTCATTGAATCTGTATAAAACTCATCAATTTCTGTGTCACCATATACTGCTCTGAACATTTTCACTTTATTTTCGTGATAGCAAATTTCGCCAATTTCACCTGTTTTTGCATCAAGCTCTGACGAAATAACATTTTTGATGCCAAGTCGATTTGTCATTACACTCAAAAGACAATAAGGACAAGCTGAAAGAATAACATCATCTTCTTTTTGAATTTTTCGATAAAATGTTTTGATGTTTTTTTCATTTATATCCCAGAATTTTTTAAAGTCTTCTTCAATATTATCAATTCGTTTGAAATATTCTTTGATATATGAAGCATACTCCGTCTTTACTTCTTCAATTGTGATTAAATGGCGTTTATATTTCAAAAAACCTTCCATAAATTTTGGAACAAATTTTGCAACACCTTTGGGGTCTTTTTTTACATAATAAAAAAAGATATCAAATCCACTTTCACCATCGTAAATTGTATTATCAAAATCAAATACTCTCATAAATTAAAAACCTCTTGACGAGCCTCCTCCGCCAAAGGAGCCGCCACCTCCACGGAAGCCACCGCCACCAGAGAAACCTCCACCGCTTCGGAAACCACCTGAACTAAAACCGCCATGATAAACATGTCCACCGTAATAAGAACCACCGCCGTGATGAGAACCACCACCGTGATGAGAACCATCATCTTTGCATTTTATGATTATGAATACAATTAATGAAATAACTGTAAATGCAGTAATAATTATTACAGAAAATTCTTCATAAGAGATTTCATATTCATACTCATATTCAGAAACATAATTATCAAGGTCATACTCGTCTAATTCAACACCATATTCTTCACAGACAACGGACACAATTGCCCTATAGCATTCCGCAAGTCCTGTTGAAAAATCGTCATTACTCAAATAAGGAATTGCATACTCATCAAGAATTCGCCCAGTTTTTCCATCGGGAAGACAACCTTCAAGACCATAACCTATCTGAATTGTCACTTTTCTATCAGATTCTGAGAGAAGTAATACAACGCCATTATCGTTTTCTTCATTGCCTACTCCCCACTCGCGACCAAGTTCCAAGGCATATTCTTCTACATCATAACCATCCAATGATTCAACAGTTACAACAACCACTTGCGCAGTTGTCTGTTTATAAAGACTTTCACCTATCGTCTGAAGTTCTTCTTCCGTTTCATTGTCAATTACACCTGCAAAGTCATTAACAAAAAAATCAGTTGTAGGGTCAGGCAAATCTATTGCCCATGCTGAAATTGACAACAACAACGATAAAATTGCGGTGATAATTAAAATTCTCTTTATTTTCATTGCTTCTTTTATTCAAAGCTGACTACAGGAGCATCCTGAGCGCCAGCACTTGCCTCAAACAAATCTGCTTCTTGAAATCCTAACATTCCTGCAAAAAGGACTGTTGGAAATTTTTTAATTGTTTTGTTATATTCAGTTACAATTTCGTTATAATCTTTTCGAGCTATTCCAATTCTGTTTTCTGTACCAGAAAGTTCATCCTGAAGATAAATAAAATTTTGATTTGCTTGAAGTTCAGGGTAATTTTCAACGACTACCAAAAGTCTTGAAATAGCTGAATCATAGCTTTCAAGAGCTTCAGTATATTCTTCTGTGTTTGATGCAGAATTAAGCTTTGCACGAGCATCAGCAAGGGCTGTATAAACTTCAGTTTCGTGAGCAGCATAGCCTTTTACCGTGTTTACAAGATTAGGAATCAAATCGGCACGGCGTTGTAATTGAACCTGAATCTGTGATTCAGCGTTGGTTACTTCTGCCTGTTTATCAACAAGTTCGTTATATGTTGAAACAAGACTTCCTATAAGCATCACTAAAACAACTGCTATTGCGCATACAGCAATAATTAAGCCTTTTTTCTTCACTTTAATCACCCTTTATTTTAAAATAATTTTTAATTAGTCGTCAAATCCATTTGGATTATTACTTTGCCAACGCCATGAGTCTTCACACATTTCAAGAAGGTCTCTTTCGGCTTTCCAACCAAGTTCATTGAGAGCCTTTGATGCATCAGAATAACATGTATCAAGGTCACCAGGACGACGAGGTGCAATTTTGTAATTGATTTTTTGACCTGATGCCTGTTCAAATGCTTTTACGATATCAAGAACACTATAACCATTACCTGTACCCAAGTTATAAACATTAACCTTTGGTTCATCTTTAAGAATTTTTTCAACTGCTTTAACATGACCAAGTGCCAAGTCAACAACATGAATATAGTCACGCACACCTGTACCGTCATGAGTATTATAATCGTCACCAAAAACATTGAGTTGTGGCAATTTACCAACGGCTACCTGTGTGATATATGGCATAAGGTTATTTGGAATTCCGTTTGGATTTTCACCAATGCGACCACTCTTATGGGCACCAATTGGGTTGAAATAACGAAGAAGTGTCACAGCCCATTCGCTATCACCTTTATGGAAATCGTCAAGAATAATCTCAATCATATATTTTGTTGTACCATAAGGATTTGTTGTGCCACCTGTTTTCATTGATTCTTTAAGTGGTGATACATTTTCTGTGCCATAAACTGTTGCTGATGAACTGAAAACAATTTTCTTGCAACCATTATTTTTCATAACTTCGCAAAGTGCTAATGTTCCACCAATATTATTGTCATAATATTCAAGTGGTTTTTGACAACTCTCACCTACAGCTTTGAGTCCTGCAAAGTGAATGCAAGCATCAATTTTGTGGTCATCAAAAATCTTTTGCATATTTTCTTTATCACGAATGTCAAAAGGATAGAACGCAAAGTCTTTGCCTGTAAGTTCACGGACTCTATCAAGTGATTTTTCACTTGAGTTGTAGAGATTATCAACGACTACGATTTCATAGCCAGCATTAAGAAGTTCAACGCAAGTGTGAGAACCAATAAAACCTGCGCCACCTGTAACTAAAATTTTGCTCATATATTTTTCTCCTTTGTAAGTGTTGTGCCTTTGTAATATGTTGAAAGAATTTTTTCATATTTCATACCAGTATTTGCAAGGTGATTTGCACCTGTCTGGCTCATACCAACACCTAAACCATTACCATAAGTAGTAATTGTGAAAGTGCTATCAGTTTCATTATAATAAACTGTAAAGCAATGTGAAGCCATAATAGATGAACCGATTACATCATTTTTGAAATCGAAACCTGAAATTTCTGTATCACCAACTGCAACTTTAGCCACATAGCCAATGCTTGAAGAAACAGCAGCATCATGTGAAACAACTCTCAACCACATTGCAGGGTCTTCGTCAAGAACAAGTTTATTGTTATATTGAAGAAGAAGTCCCTTCATTTCACCAAGAGAGAATTTTCTTTCAATTTTGTATGTTTCTGCCGTAGCATCAGGATTACCATTAACTGAAACTGGCTTGAGATAATCATATGAGTTTGCGAAAATACCAGCTGCATCTGCCGTTTTACCTGCAGCAACTGCAAAGTATGGTGTGAGTGCCACAACATCTTTTACTGCAAGATATTGGCCAAATACTGCGTCAACTGCACTCTTTACTTCATCGTTATATGTTTCGCTGATTAAAATACCTTCAATTTCAAAATTGTTATCACAATATTTAAGGAAAGTGTAAATTACAACTGTCTGTGCTTTAATTGCTTCAACATTGTAACCTTCGCCCATCTCAGTCATAACAATTCTTGCAAGTGCTTCTTTTGCTTCAATGTCAACACCATTGATTTTTATTGTTGCTGGTGCACCCTCGTCTTCAACAACCTGTGACTGTGTTGAAGACTCTTCAGTAGAACCTGTTGTTGACTCAGTTGTTGAAGTTTCAGCTTCAATCTTTCTCTTTTCAATAGCAATTATATTTGACATCATATAATCAGAGAATTTAACAAATTCTGCCTGTGTATCTTCAACGGGTTCAGTTGTTGTTTCTGTTGTAGTAGTTGTTGTTGTGGTTGTTGTTTCATTACTAAAAATAGAATTGAGAGCATTTGCCAAAGCACCATTTTCACCTTGAACTTTATAAACAACACCCAAAACCGCACAAATAACAACAACTGCACTAAGAACTGCTGCAAAAATAATCATTGATTTCTTGTTTGTTGGTTTTTTCTCTTCTTCAGGAATGAGTTCAGGACCATCTGAAATTTCAATACCAACACTTCTAACTCCGCTTGCTTTTTCACCAATGAGTTCGATAAGTTCAATTGCTGCACTTTCAATAAATGCATCTTCTGTTTCATCTTCTGCCATGTAAAGTTTGCGAACAATTGCAGATTCATCATTTGCAACTGCAATACAGATGAATTTTGCATTGCCTGCATTATAGATATCACTGATTGATGCACCGATATTTGCTGCTGAGAGGTCCAAACTTACTTTTGCAAGTTGTGCAGCATATTCAGTAGCATTAACTTCACCTTTATCTTCAACATGAGGTGTAAACACAAATACGCTATCAAAATCTTCTACGCTATCGCCACAGCTTTTAAGAACTTCTGCATTCTGTGTTCCGTTAACTGCAACAATTGACTGTGAATCAAGAAGTCTTTTAACTGCGATTGCTACTTTTTCGTTATCATAGAATTTGTTTTCACTTAAGAATTCTTCACCATCAACAATTTCAATTTTTTTTGACAAGAAAGGTACAACACCATTTCTGAGAATAAGGTTAATTCTTTCGTTATCAATTGGAACAACCATCAAATACTGCTCGCCGTTTTCAATACCGAAACCTGAATAAAGTCCGTCTTTTGACAAGAATACAGTTGCTGGTTCAGGGAATGATGAAAACTCTTTGCGAGTTTTGTCATCCATTTCTTCATCGCTTTCAAGCATGTTGAGAATGGTTGAATTGTATTGAATTTCAGTTTCAAGAGCCTGCATTAAAGCTGATTTAAGTTTATTATAATGCTTTGTATCAACAGCAGTAATAATAAGTTCATCATTTTCTAACGCATCTTGTAACGCTCCAAAAAGCTCTTGCATACTTTCAAAAGATTCAAAAGTTGCGTTTTCATCAGAATACATACTGATACTGCTGACAACCCTTGCCTGAAATCTTGCAAAAGGCATGTTCTTGTCAACATTCAGTGCTAACAACCTAACTTTCATAGATATTTTACCTCTCTTTTCCCATATATAAATCTAATTGATAACTAATTATTCATCCCACTTTTTATCGTCTTTAAATGGATTTGTAAGACCTTTGGCATCATACCACGCTTGTGGGAATTTTGGATTTGTATTAAGCGTTGCTTTGCTTGTATCCACTTCCACCTTTTCGTTTTCACGCACCATTCTGCCGACAACCACGAATCTAGCGTCATTAAAATCAAATGTGCATGTAACCAAAGTAAGCAATTTATCGTCTGGTTGAACGCTTATTCCAGTATCAATAACACTTCTCTTCTTTAACTCATCAACAAACTTTGAAAATCTTTCATCTGTTGAAAAATCAGTAATCATAAAGTTGAAGAAATAGTTATTGTCATCAGCTGGTGTAGCATTGATATAAAACGCTGAGAAGATTTTAAAATAATATGTATCATACAAAGTATTAAATTCAATGATTGGTGACTCTTTATAACCCTCTAAAGTTTTATATTTATCGAGATTTGAGAAAATCAAACCATCAGTCATGTGGTGACCATAAATAATTGTGTTGTCGTCAAGATATTTAGAGTCGTTTTTATAGTCCATAAATGGACAACCATAACGATTCCATTTACCATAGAAATCGTGGCGAAGATATGAAGCATTATCCTTACCCTGCACCACTTGAACATCAAGGTTTGTACCTGGAATATTCAACCAACCAACAAAATCCTGGTTGAGTGCATAAAGATATGAATATTTAAGATTCATATCATCAGGGAATTTAATCTGTGGATATTGGGCAAAAAGTTCTTGCCATGCTTCAACATACTCGTTATCGTCAAAATTATCAGTATCAACAATTTGACCTCTAATTTCTTCTTCTATCTTCAATTGTTCACGATTTTGGCTATAAAGCTCTACAAAGGCAATAGCGCAACCAATAATTGTAATTATTGATAAATCCATTACAATTTTTCTGATTTTTTCTTTTGTGCTATCTTTTTTGAGCGGTATCATACCACTGAAGAAATCAGAGAAAATTTGATTGAATGTACGACGTTTTTTCTTTTGGACAGTTTTTTCTATAACTGTTTCAGTTGTTTCAAGAGTGACCGGTTCTTTCACATATTGTTCAGTAACATCAACAAAGGTTTTTCCGTTTTCAACCAATGTTTTAGGTCCATCATTCTTTTCTTCTTCAATTTGTGTTTCTAATTGCTTTTCGATATCAGCGAAAACATCATTAATTGCTGATATTTCTTGTTTTGTTTCAATAGGTTTTGGCTCTGTTTCTTGTTCGATTGATGCCAAGTCATCATTTTTTACTGTTTTTTTAGTAGGAGTATCATCCATACCAAGTTTTTTGCGCAATTCTTCAAATGAGAGAATTTCATTTTCATTATTAACATTACTCATTATTGCACAACCTCCTTAGGATACCATTTTTCATCATTTATGTATGGATTTTCGATATTTCTATTATCGTAATAAATCTGTGGGTATTTAATATTTTTGTTGTTGTATGCATTTTCAACATCAACGATTTCACTTTCACCGTCTCTAACCGCGCGAGCTACAACAACAAATCTTGCATCTGCCTTATATGTTCTTACACCATTTTTATATGTATCAAGTTTTCTGATGCAAGTTGATAAAACGAGCATTTTATCGTCATCATTCATATCAACATCAGTTACATACAAACGGCGTTTATTGATTTCTTCCATAAAGCCTTCAAAGTTTTCACCATCCATATAAGGATAAATATAATTGAAGACATAACCATTGTCTTCTTCTGGCTTTGCTGATGTAATAAATACACCATAAATTTTCCATTTATATGCTTTATAAAGAGTATTAAATTCAAATACAGGGTTAGATTTATAAAAATCAAGTTCCAAATACTTTATAAGTTCAGAAAACATTGTTGCATTATAGCTGTTGTGACCATAAAGAATTGTATTTGCATCAAAATCTACTGGGTTGTTTTGATAATCCATAAAAATTGTGCCACGGTTATCTCTTTTTTTTTCAAAATTACGATATAAATAATAATCGTTATTATCGCACTGCACAACGGGATAGTTAATGGTGGTGTTTGGTACGGTTATCCAACCAATAAAATCAGGATTTTTTGCATAGAGAGCAGAATAATCGGGCACTGCTGTTGTATCTTCGTCAGTTTCAGTTGTTGAAATAAGATTTGAAAGTTCTTCATACATCTTTTTATTGTTATATTCAGTCAAAACTGTCTTTAATAACAATGCAGAAGAGCAGATAAAAACAATAATACAAACAACTAAAATGATTTTTTTGCCATTGCCCATTTTTTCTGTCAATCTATTCACCTACCATTTGAAGTATCATTTCAAGTGCTTTATCAGAAGCACTTATTCTGTTTTGATTTCTTATATCATCAGTAAAAGTATTATTAAGTTTCACAACTTTAATATCTTTTTTATTGGATATTGCAAGATATATTAATCCAACAGGTTTTTGGGTGTTGTCGCTGTTAGGCCCTGCAATCCCTGAAACTGCAACTGCAATGTCGGCATTTGAAATTTTCAATACACCTTGCACCATTTCACGAACTGTTTGTTCGCTGACGGCACCAAATTGTTCAAGTGTTTCGTGTTTTACACCCAACACTTTTTCTTTTATTTCATTGCTGTAGCTTACAATACCACAATTGAACATTCCGGACGAGCCACTCACATCTGTAATGCGTTTTGCAATTAAACCACCTGTACAAGACTCTGCGGTTGCTAACACTAAACCTTTTTCATTAAGAGTTTTAACTACTATTTCTTCAAGTGTCATTTCTGTCATCCTAAAAACAAATATTTTGAATTTTTGTGTTTTCAAGTGCTCTTTCGATTAAAGCATCAACATCAAGAGAAAGTTCGGCTTGTTCTAGAATTGAAATCTGTGGTTTTGTTTTTGGGTGTTTTGGTGTAAACACTGTACAACAATCTTCATAAGGTTCAATTGAAATATCAAATGTATCAATTTGTCTGGATATTTTAATGATTTCTTCTTTATCAAGACCAATAACAGGTCTAAAAACAGGAATTGAAACCACTGTGTCTGTGCAAGCAAGTGCATTGAGAGTCTGGCTTGCAACCTGACCTAAGCTTTCACCTGTGATAAGTGCTTTGCATTCTTCTCTATCAGCAATTTTTTGAGAAATTCGCATCATAAATCTTCTCATTACAAGAGTGAACAATTCTTCAGGGCAATTATCACGGATTGCTTCTTGAATTTCTGTGAATCCAACAGTAAAGAGTGTTATGTTGCCACTATATCTTGAAACCTTGCGAAGAAGGTTGTGAACTTTTTCTTCAGCTTGTGGTGAAGTGTATGGTGGGGACGCAAAATGAATTGCATTAAGCACCAAACCACGCTTTGCCATCATATATGCTGCAACAGGACTATCAATTCCACCTGAAATGAGAATTGCTGATTTACCCGCTGTGCCTGTTGGCATTCCACCTGCACCCTTTGTCTGATTACCACGAATAAAAGCAAACTTTTCACGAATTTCAATTGTTACAAGAATTTCAGGATTTTTCACATCCACTTTCAAGTGTGGAAACTTGCTTAAAATTGCTCCACCAACCTGTGCTGAAAGTTCAGGTGATTTTAGTGGGAATTTTTTATCTGAACGTTTGCCTTCAACCTTGAATGTTCTTGCATTTCTCAACTGCTCTGCAAGGTATATTGGTGCTTGTTCTAAAATAACATCAATATCTTTCTCAACCTGCAACGCTCTTGAAAATGCCGCAATACCGAAAACGCGACTGATTCTATCGCTTACTTCGTCCATATCGACATAGTCGTCCATTGGAACAACTGAAACTGTTGACTGTTCTTTTCTATATTCAAAGTCACCTAATGGTTTGATTCTTTTTCTGATGTTCTTAATAAGAATGTCTTCAAATGTTGAACGGTTCAAGCCTTTAAGTGCTAATTCACCATTTTTTATGAGTATAATTTCTTTCATTTTTATCTCCTGACACGTTTAATTGTATCCACTATTCCATTGTACAGTATTTCCATATCATTTTCTGTGGTAGTTTTTGTCAAACTAACTCTTATTGCACTGTCAATAAGCTTTGGTGCAACACCCATTGCAGTTAACACTTCACTTCTATGCCCCTTTGCACAAGCAGAGCCTGCAGAAACATAAATTCCCATTGAAGATAGAGAATTGAGCATTACCTGTGATGGAACACCATCAACTGAAATATTGATAATATAAGGCAAACTATCTCCAGTTGAGTTGATATATATTCCGTCAATATTACTGATTTTATCAATAAAATATTTTTTGATGGAAGCAACATAATCGAGATTTTTCTCAATGCTACCAATATCTTTCACTGCTGCTGCAAAAGCACAGATTGCTGGCATTGGTTCTGTACCTGAAACAAGCCCATTCTCTTGACCACCACCTACTATGCTAGGCAATAGTCTTGAAGAACTATTCACAAACAATGCGCCCGCGCCTTTTAAACCATGTATCTTATGAGCACTCATACTCATAAGGTCAATTCCCATTTTTTTAGGTTTTAAAGGAATTTTGCCAAAAGCCTGAACAGCATCACAATGAAAATATGCTTTTGAATTTTTTGATTTAATTATGTTTTTAATTTTTGTTATATCCTGAATTGAACCAACTTCATTATTGACAGCCATAACGCTGACAAGAATTGTGTTTTCATCAACCGCGTTTGAAAGTTCATCAAGACTGATTTTGCCATTACTATCAGGCTTTAAGAAAACTGTTTCAAAGCCTTGTTCACCGAGCATTTCAAAGTGCTTAATCACACTTGGATGTTCAAGAGCAGTTGTAATGATTTTTTTGCCTTCGCGTTTTTTAGTTCTTGCTGTACCAATTATTGCTGTATTATTTGCAATTGTTCCGCTTGAAGTGAAAAAAATCTCGTTTTCTGAGCAAGACAAAACCGAAGCTAAAGTGCGTCTTGATTCGTCTAATTCTTTCTTTGCGTTATAGCCACACATGTGAAGAGAAGATGGATTACCAAAGTTTTCTGTGCACATTTCAATAGCCTTTTTTACTGCTGATTCACAAGGTTTAGTTGTTGCACTATTATCAAGATAAACACTCATGACACTTCTCTCCCATTCTGCATAATTAATCAAAGTACATTATACAACAAAAACACTTGTTTGGCAAATAAAAAATCAATATTTTTAGGGTATATTTTTGAATTTTTTGTAAACATTAACACTAAATATCAAAAGGAGTGCAAATTATGGATAAAAAAGCCTTATCTGTACGCGCAAAAGCAAGAATTGTGCTATATTTATCTGCCGTTATATTAGTGCTTGGAATATTCAGTATTGTTCAGACTGTCAAAGCAAACAAGTATGAACGCGAAGCAATGATTACAAGACAAATGGCTCTTATTTCATTGGACGAATATCTCAATAATATTTCAACAAATCTTGAAAAAACAATTTATGCTAACACCCCTGCTATGCTTTCACGACTTTCAACAGAAATGTGGCGTGAAGCATCAAGTGCAAAGAATAGTTTGTCAATGCTACCGACCGGCGAATCGTCACTTGATAAAACATATAAATTTTTGTCACAAATCGGTGAATTTGTAATGTCGTTGCAAAGAAAAACTGCTAGTGGCGAAGAATTAACCGACAACGAGCGAAAACAATTAAGACAGCTTTATGATTATTGCAATTCATTGAATGAGCAAGTGCAAAAAATGTGTTATGACCTTGAAAACGGCAACTTCTCATTTGAAAGCACAAATGGGACATTATTAAAACGAGATAACAATATTTCAACCATAAGCGGTAGTTTTGATGATGTTGAGCAATCAATTTCTGATTTGCCATCCCTTATTTATGATGGTCCTTTCTCTGACCATATTGAACAAGGAGAGGCAAAATATATTAAAGGACTTGAAGAAATCAAAAAAGACAAGGGACTTGAAATCGCTAAAACTGTTTGTTCTGACACAGACCTTAAATATTCAAGTGATGAAGATGGCAATATCCCCTGTTATATCTATCAAAGTGAAAATTGCACCGTCGCCATTACAAAGCTTGGTGGAAAGCCGCTTTATATGCTCAGCTCTGAATATGTTGGTGAAACAAGTTACAAATATGAAGATGCACTAAAAAATGCTTTAAGTTATTTAAAGAAAATAGGGTTCACAGAACTTAAAGAGAGTTATTATTTCATTGATGATGGTGTTTGCACAATTAACTTCTCTGCAATGCAAGATGATATTATTTTATACCCTGATTTAATCAAGGTTAGTGTTAGTCTTGAAAACGGAAAAATCTTATCCTTTGATGCAACTGGATATGTTTCAAACCACACCGAGAGAGAAATTCCTGAATATAAAATCAGTCTTGTTAACGCAAAAGAAAATGTCAATAAAGAGCTCACTATTATAGACTCTCGCGTTTGTGTTATTCCAACAGAATGGAAAACCGAGCAATATTGTTATGAATTCCATTGCAAAACTACAAATGGTCAAGAACTTTTAGTCTATATTGATAGTGTGACAGGTCAAGAAGATAATATTCTAATTTTGCTTTATAGCGACAACGGTGTTTTAACAAAATAGAATATTAAAGCATTTATTGCAGATAATATTAACACCACGATTTAAGGAGGTAAAATAATGAAAAAGATTACAGCTGTTATGATTGCTGTTACTGCTATTCTCTGCTTATTCCTTGTTGGTTGCGGCAAAATGGACGATGGCAAAGTAACACAGAACAATTCAACAAGTACAACCAATAACACAACTACTAGTACAACAAACAACAATGGGACAAACACAACAAATAGAGTTGGAGAAGCAGTTAGTGATATTGGCAATGGTGTGGGCGATGCTGTGAGTGATGTTGGCGAAGCTATTGGTGATGCAGGCAGAGGCGCAGGCAACGCAGTTGGCGACATGGCAAATGGTATTGGCAACGCAATGCGCTAAAACAGAAAACAGCCTATGCAAGTTTAATGCACAGGCTGTTTTTTTACATATTATTCTTTTGTAGTTTTTCCATTCTTAACCAGCTGATGAATCCATAAATATCGTTTATAAAGAATACAATAAAACATATTAAAACCGATACATAATTTATGTCTGTTAAAGTTGCAAGAGTCCACAACACAATCAATACCAAATCATTTATTGCATAAACAAGTGCAAAATATGGACTTCTTCTAAATGTAAGATACACAGCAATAAAACTCGTGGTAATTGAAATAGTACTTGGAATCAAATTTGCAGTATCAAAGAATTTGAGAATAAAGTAAAATAGTACGGTCACAAACACTGATAAAACAAGCATAAAAGCAGTTTCTTTTTTACTTATTTTATTTACTGTAACTTGTGATTTTTTGCCTTTATATGGATTTTTCAGCCACGCTACTAAAGCGAAAAGAGCCATTGGACCTGACATTCCAAGATATGTAATCATCTCACCATAATAGGCAAAAGAATATGAAATTACACCATAAACAATACTAAAAAGCACCATTAAAACCTGACCTATTGGGTTACCTTTTGCACAGAAAATTAGTGATGTTACGCCTATTAGTGATGCGAGAAGTGTTAGATAATTTTCACGGTCAAAAATCATAAAAGATGTAATTATCAGAAGAACCGAACTACACCATAAAATCTTTTCAGTTGTTGTAAAATAATTCAATAATTTTTTCATATATACTCCAAAAAAATAACACCCGTTTGATATGTCTTCAAAGACCTAACGACATATCACACGAATGCTAAGATTCTCACTACCCGGTGGCAGCTATATATTTAATTCTGATTAAAAATGCTTTGCTCTGTTTCAAGATTATACACAACAAGGCAAGTTCTGTCAAGATTTTCATTGTTAAGATTTACTGATGAAATTCTTCTATTTTCATAGGTTGTATAATAATAAATCCCCTTGTTTGTGTTGCAACATGATGAGTAAATCGTTTTAACATATTTATCTTCAACTTTCACAACACCACGGGGTTGTGACACAGAATCAAGAATATGAAAAAACTGGCTCACACTTTCGTTTTCACCTTTTTCTGCTACAGAATTAAGCCTTACAAAAGCACCACGAACAAATCTTGACTGAGACGACATATCGCCCGGCAAACCAAGAGCACCCATTCCACTACTATAATTATATAGATTAAGATTATCGCAGAAAGTGGTTTCAGGGTCATTTACTGACAAACTCATATAATTGTTCAAATTGAAAATCTGCATTGGAAATGGTGGGTTGTTTGTAAGAACATCAACGGGGTTATAATAGACCTTTAATCCATCGTCAATACTTTCAATAGTAATGGATTGGTCTTTATCAGAAATCATCCAATGAAGTGGCGTTGATTTATAATCTTTATTGAAATCATCATTTGTAATGTTAATGTTTTCAAGCAATTGTTTTGCTTCATTCACATTCTTGCAATTCGAGAGAATATAAGGAATTAACTCATAAGATGCCAAATTATCATTTTCATCGCAACAGTCGTGATAGTTGCAATAATCAGGAAAATTAAGCCCTGCAATGCAGAGTCCTTGTTCATTTACTGCATCATAGTATAAGGGATAATTATCAACAACAGTTGCCATTCCGATAATCGCATAATGATTTTTAATCTCTTTAATATGCTTAAATTTAAACTGAAAATTTCTTGGTGTTATGACTATTCTTTCTTCAAATGAATATTCAAGGTCAAGAGTTCTGCCAAAATAATGGTCCTTTGTTCTGTAAGAAACAGCAGTACACATACTATCAAATCCTTTCGGTATAGTATGTGTACTGTTTATTTTTTTATTTATTTTTAAGCATTTTAATTGTAACTTCGTTTGCAAAGAAAAGTGCAATACAAAGTGCCAATAATACAAAAGTTGTGATATTAAATGTTGTTGCAGTTGCTATAAATCCGAAAACCAACTGAATTCCGAATCCTATACCATACGCACCACCCATATGAAAACCTGTAATATCAGCAGAATATTCTTCGCCAAAACGGTCAGGCACACTATGTAATATACTTGGGAAAATTGGTCCAAAACCTATACCGATAAGCAATAACCCCAAAAGTGAAATTTTTCCAAGTGGTAGAGCTAAAATTATAATACCCACAAATGAGGTTGCAATACCTAAACGAATCATTGTATTATCAGTGGCTTTCATTGAAATAAATCCTGATATAATTCTACCTACTGTTATTCCGCAAAAATACAATGAAATCCACTTTGCCGCTTCGTCGGGTTGTAATGTATGAACATGAACAAGGAATGATGCGCCCCAAGTGCCAATAAGAAATTCCATACTACAATATAGTCCCTGAGAAAGCAGACTTGTAAGCACACCCTTAATTTTTAGTATTTCAATTAAGCTTTTTTTATTTTCACCTGAAACTTCTTGTGTTTCAGCATTCTCTTTAATTTGGCGCCATCTTTTTAAAGAAAAAGCAATAACAACAGCAACTGACAGTTGCAATAATGCAATTACACGATACCCATTACGCCAAGAGCCAGTTTCACCTGATAAGAAAAATGACATTATAAGCGGACTTACGGTAACACCAATACCCCAAAAGGCATGAAGCCAATTCATGTGCTGCGCTTTATAATGAAGTGATACAAAATTATTAAGTGCTGTATCAATTACACCTGCACCATAGCCTAAAACTACTGCACCAAGCATCATAACAACGATATTAGGTGAAACACTCATAATTAAAAGACCTAATACAGTAAGCAAAGTGGAAACAAGTGTAACTAAAGATGTACCAAATTTTCGTATTACTTTACCGGCAACAAAGCTTACGCCACCTACACAAACACCTGTGATTATGCCATATAAAGACGCAAAACTTTCTTGAATAGCAAAATCCTTGTGTACAACCGGCCAAGCTGCACCAAAAAGTGAATCGGGAAGTCCCAAAGAAATAAAGACGATATAAATTACAACTAATATCACTATCAAAATATCACCACAATTTCACAATAACTTTAGTAAATATATAATATTTTTTAAAATTAGTCAATCATTTCTTGACATTGGTTTATTCTGGTAATATAATTTAAGAGTTACAAAAACGTTCAACCAAAATTTTCAAGAAAGGAGCAGAAATCTAATGACAAACCGTTGGTATAGAAACAGAAAATTCAATACATCTAACCCTTTCTGCCCTTTTCTTCAATACAACTCCTGTTCTTGCGATTGAGTTTTTCATTTAGGATATTGTATTTCGTCACCGTGGGTAGAAGTGCCTACGGATTTTTTATTTTTAATCTAGAAAAATAAGGAGAAAAAATATGAGGTGGATTAAACTTCACGAACCTGTCAAAGTTCCCATTTTTAAAAACGTTATATTTGCCTTAAAACTCGTATGGGAAGCTGACAAAAGACTTTTAATCGGCTATCTTGTTACGGAAATTTCCAACAAGGTTTTAACTATGTATCTTCAGAATATTTTGTTCTTGAAGGTGCTTTTAAGTATCATTGACGGTGATGCCGATTTTAAAACATACTTTGTTTATCTTTTATTGTTCTTAGGTATTTGTGTAGCCGTAAATGTAATTTCAAATTACGCCACTCGTCAACGCCTTGTTGCTACAAAGGTTGTCCTTAAAAATGTTAACAACAAGATATTTGAAAAAGCAACACAGCTTGATGTAAGCTGTTATGAAAACCCTGAATTTTATGACAAATATCAAAGGGCTACTCTTGTGCTTTCATCAAGCTATTACGACCTGATTTGTTGGGATGTTGCCGCTATTATCGGTGGTATAATTGCACTTATCTGTGTTGTCACAACAGTTACGGTTATTAACCCTATGTATCTGTTGTTCCTTTTACCTGTTACTCTTGTTTTTGTTATTGAAATTTTAAAAAGCAAAGCAGTTTATAAACGTGACCTTGAAATGACAACAAATAACAGAATCAAGGCATATATCCAACGAACAATGTTCTTAAAGGAATATTCAAAGGATATGAGAACATCAAATATTTTTGCAGTTCTGATTGGTCGATTTAAGGCTGCAATTGATGCTAATATTGTAATTTTGAAAAAATACGGTCCTAAACTGTTCTTTTACAGTATGGTCAGCTCCCTTTTCAGCGATTTTATTCCGATTATCGGCACTTATGCCTTTGCAGGATACCAATTCATTTTTACACAATCACTTTCAATTTCATCATTTTCTGTTGTGCTTTCATCAATCAACTCTGTTCGCGATTCCACAATGAGTATTGCAGAAGGCTTTGACGAAATGAGCCAGATGGCACTTTTCTTCCAGAATTTGCGTGATTTCTTTGACTATGAACCAAAAATCACAGATGGTGGAAAAGATGCAGAAAAATTCGAGAGTATAGAATTTAAAAATGTTGCTTTCGGTTACCCTGACACAAACAAGACTATCCTTAAAAATGTTTCATTTAAAATAGATAAAGGTGAAACTATTGCAATTGTTGGTATCAACGGTGCGGGCAAATCAACTCTTGTTAAGCTTCTGCTTCGTTTTTATGACCCTGATGAAGGTGAAATACTTTACAACGGTATTAATGTTAAGGAATATAATGTGAATTCCTTGCGTAATGCTTTTGCGACAGTTTTTCAGGACTATAAAAACTTCGCAGTTTCTGTTAATGAAAACATTATGTGTCACGAATGTAGTGACGATGAAAAAATAATTGCCGAAAACGCCCTTCGTCGTAGTGGTGTGTGGGAGAAAATTCAAAATCTTCCAAAGGGTGCTGATACTGTGCTTACCCGTGAGTTTGAAATTGATGGTGCGGGTCTTTCAGGTGGCGAAAATCAAAAGGTTTCAGCTGCACGTCTTTTTGCACGCGATTTTGAAATCGCAATTCTCGACGAGCCAAGCTCTGCTCTTGACCCTATTGCAGAATATAAAATGTATGAAAACTTAATTGATGTAACAAAAGACAAAACTGTTATATATATTTCACATCGACTTTCAAGTGCTGTGCTTTCTGACAGAATTTTTGTGCTTGGTGACGGTACAATTCTTGAGTCAGGTTCACATAGTGAACTTATGGCACAGAATGGTGAATACAGCAAAATGTTCACATTACAGGCTTCAAGTTATAAGGGAGAAAGTGAGGTGGATGAAAATGTTTAAGAAAAAGCAAAAGGAAAAGACCGTTCACTCAATGCCATCAAACATTTTCTTCTTCGTGCATCTTATGTTCAGCGTATCTCCCCTGCTTGTTCTTGGTGAAATTATGTGGGGACTTCTGATGATATTGCCCAACAACCTTATTCGCGTTATTGGTGTTAAATATATCATTGATGTTGTTACAGAGGGCACTAATCTTGAACGAATTTTTTATGCAGTTATAGTTATTGCACTTGTTCTTGTGGGTTCAACTGTGATTTCCTGGTTATTCAGGGAATTTTATTGGAATATGGAACGAGAAAGACTTTACTATGGTTTAAATCAGAAACTTTATGAAAAAGCAAGAAGTCTAGACTTGGAATCTTATGATAATCCTGAATTCTATAACAATTTCATTCTCACCATTGAGTCATCATCGGGTAATATACAAAATCTTTTGGGACTTGTGAGAATGTATATCGGTCACATTATTTCACTTGTGACAGTTTCTTCGGTGCTTTTCACCATTGACCCTTGGTGTCTTGTGATTATTCTTGTTGTTATCTGCGTTTTTCTTCCTATCAGTAAACGTGTTGGTACACTTATGATGGAAAGACGAATTGAAAATGCAAAATATCACAGACGAGCAGACTATTTTCAACGAGTTTTCTATTTGCAGGATTATGCTAAAGAAGTTCGAATGAACAATATTTCACCACTTCTTA
Source organism: Candidatus Fimenecus sp. (assembly GCA_045632525.1). Classification (GTDB taxonomy): domain Bacteria; phylum Bacillota; class Clostridia; order Oscillospirales; family Acutalibacteraceae; genus Fimenecus. The sequence continues at coordinate 11,606 of JAZQWV010000004.1, read as the reverse complement.
TTGACCGATATAATGATGCTGCTGACGATGTTATTATGAATCAAAAGAAGTATTGGGACAAGATTTCCACACTTAACTGTATTCAGAATATCGGTGTGCAGGAACTTGGATTTATGTTTATTCTTCCACTTTATATGGGATATTGTGTTCTTGTTAAAGACACACTTTCTGCAGGTGATTTTGTGGCAACCTTTAACGGTGCACACGCTGTGGCTATGTCATTCCAATTCCTGACAGTATGGGCTTTGGCTCGTTTCTCTGAGCAAGGAAAAATGATTGACAAATACCGTGAATTCTTAAATGCTGATTTTAAGATTAAAAATGGCGGTGTAAAGGCAAAGAAAACTGAGCCAAAAGAAATCACTATTAAAAATCTTTCATTCACCTACCCTAACAATGACAAACCTACGCTTGAAGACATTAATCTTACAATCAAACCTTATGAAAAAATTGCGTTAGTTGGCTACAACGGTGCGGGTAAAACGACGCTCACAAACCTGTTATTAAGGCTTTACGATGCCACAGAAGGTGAAATTCTTATTGATGGTGAAAACATTAAAAATGCTACCGCAGACTCTCACAGAGACCGTTTCGCCGCAGTATTTCAGGATTTTCAAATTTTCTCTTGCAGTCTTGGCGAAAATGTTGCTCTTGATGTTAATCCCGATAAAAATAGAGTATGGGATGCACTACGACATAGCGGATTTAACAAGGAACTAAAAAATGGAATAAAGACTGAACTTTTGAGAGAATTTGACGATGAAGGTGTTATGTTCTCGGGTGGTGAAGCACAGAAAACCGCTATTGCACGAGCATTCTACAAGGATTGTCCTTACGTAATTCTTGACGAACCAAGTGCAAACCTTGACCCTGTTGCTGAATATAATCTTAACCAAGCAATGATTGAAGCTGCGGACAAGAAAACCGTTATTTTCATTTCTCACAGACTTTCAACCACAGTAAATGCCGACAGAATATATGTTATGGAAAATGGCAGAATCATTGAAAGCGGAAGCCATCAGGAACTTATGAGTTTAAACGGTACTTACGCTTATATGTTCAATCTTCAAGCAGAAAAATATAAAGATGAGTGATTTTATGAAAACATTTGCTCCTGATTATTATAACAATTTCAAATGTATAGCTGACCGATGCCGTCACAGTTGTTGCATCGGTTGGGAAATTGATATTGATGATGAAACTTTTGAATACTATAAAAGTATTGACTCTGATTTTGGAAAAAAATTAAGAGAAAACATTGTCACACAAGATGAATGTAACTGCTTTAAATTGACCGATGTCGAAAGATGTCCATTCTTAAATGAGAACAATCTTTGTGACATTATTCTAAATCTTTCAGAGGATGCCCTTTGTCAGATTTGCAATGACCATCCCCGTTTCAGAAATTTTTATTCTGACAGAACTGAAATTGGCATTGGTCTTTGTTGCGAAGAAGCAGCAAGACTTATTCTATCACAAGAAGAAAAAGTGAAAATCATTGAACTTTTCCATGATACACTCATAGAAGAAAGTGATGATTTTGAAAAAGAATTCTTTATTAAGCGAAATAATACTTTTGAATATTTTCAAAACAGAGATTTAGCAATTAAAGAAAGAATGTCTTTAAATAATGACTTCTGTTCAAAAGAATTGTTGGAAAAATATCTTTCACTAGAAATTCTTGATAATAATTGGAAAAATCTTTTAAATGAACTAACTGATGATTATGATAATATAAAAGATATTGAAATTCCAAATGAATTTTGTATTTGTTTTGAGCAACTGCTTGTTTATTTTACATATCGTCATTTCACACTTGTACTTGATGGAATTTATGAAGAAAACATTATAAAATTCATTAAAACAAGTGTGAATGTAATTTATGCATTATGTCAGTATCATATCAGCAAATACAACTCTTTAACCTTTGAAGATATTGTTGAGTATTCAAGAATGTATTCAAATGAAATCGAATATTCACAGGAAAATTTAGATGCATTAATCTCATAACAAAAAGCCTTGAATTTTAAAATTCAAGGCTTTAAATATTTTATTGAGTTGAGTTTGTAACTGCTTGCAGAGCCATTCGGGCATCCACAAGAGTGATTTCTCCGTCTCCATTCATATCAGCAGCAAGATTTTGAATGTCGTCTAGCGTTATTGTATTTGCTACGGCTTGCAAAACCATTCTTGCATCAACAAGTGAAATGTTGCCATCATTATTAATGTCACCTGTTGTAAAGGCATATTCGAGCAATTCAATGGCTTTTTTTATTGCAAAAGTTTGTTCCTCAACTAAATCTTGTTCAGCTAATGAATATCCAGAAACATCAAGCGCTAAAATGTCATCAAGCAGTTTAAGAGAATCTTCTGTATAAAGTTTTCTGTCAATGCTATTTGCTATCTCAACCATGTTGTTATATTCTGTATAATCAGCTTCTCTATATTCAAACGCATTCTCTATTGGTTGTGTTACAACAACATTTTCGTTTGTGCCATCATTACTTGTGATTATACAATAATATGCAATCGCACCATCTTCACGCTTTGGTTCATAGAAGAATTTTGTTGCACCTTCAATTGGTGTACCACCTTCGTTTGATACAACATCATTTTCATACCACTGATATGTACAATTATAACCAATTGCATAAGCATGAATAAACCTATCTTCCACACTCACCTGCTGTGGCATTTCAAAAATTACGCAAGGAACAGGTTTGAATTCTTTATTCACTTGTTCTGCATATTGTTGAGCATAACTTTCATTAAAGCCATAAACAATAAAGTTGGTTGGTGGGGTTGTCGCAGTAATTGATGTAACTGTGCTTGGAAGAACTAAACCTTTAAGAGTTGATGGCAAGTTACCAATTTTTTCAACAGTATCGAACTGCAAATACTCAATATATGTATTTTGGAATACATTTGAGCCGATAGTTTTAACATTTGGCAACCAAAGTGATTTTAAACTTTCACAGTTTGAAAAAACACTATATTCAATAGAACTAAGTGATGTCAAATTAAGAACACTTAACATTTTGCAATTAATGAATGCATTAGTGCCAAGTTTTTCGACTTTTGGAAGTGAAGCAACTCTAAGTTGCTCACAACCACAAAATGCATTATTGCCAAGTTTGGTTGCTTCTGGCAAATCTACAAATTTAATTGAGCTATAATAAAAAACTTCGTTAGCTATATTTGTTGCCTTTGGAAGACGAACTGTGACCAAAGCTGAACAATATTTAAACGCACTCTTTGCAACATTAAAGACTTCTTCAGCTTTTAAAAATTCAAGAGAACGACACTCAGAAAAAACACCTTCATTCAAAGATGTTAAAACAGGAGCATTAACTTTTGTTACATCACTATTTCTGAATGCGAAGCTATTAACTGTTTTGGCATTAGTTAACTCTATTTCACCTAAACCCTGTGCATTTTCAAAGGCACTAGCTGAAATTGTTGTTACATTTGATAAATCCACATTCTGCAAGTTGTTACAACCTGAAAAAGCATATTTACCAATGCTTGTAATCTGGTTAAATGGTACACTTTGAATTGTACTGATTTGAAAAGCATTATCGCTAATAGTAGTTAAACCATTACCTGTTACAGTTTCAAGGTTTGAACAACCATAAAATGCGTTTTTACCGATTTTGGTTGCTGTATCAGGCAAATGAACTGAACGAATTACATGGTCATTTTTAAAGGCATCTGCATCTATACCCTTAACAGTTATACCTCGAATCTTATCAGGAACAACAATATCCATATCGTTTCCTGCATAATTAGTAATTAAACCTGATGAACTAATATCATATTTTTCATCTTCAGTTTCAAATACTCGAGTATATTCATAAGTCACTGGCAAACTGAACGCCTTACCTTTTGAAATTGCAACTGCAGTAATTTTGGTAGAATCACCGATAGTTATTGGTTCAGTATATTTTGTACCAGTAACAAAATCTATTTCAACATCATCTTCACCATTTATTACGTAGAAAATAATTGAATCTTCTTCAGGACAAGTTAAAGTCAGTTTAAATGCTTTATTAAATTCGGTCTTTACTACACTAAATTGCACACTTGCAGTTCTTGGAATAGTCTGAAGAATATATTTTAAATAGAGAATACCTGCACCATATTTGTTCTCACCAGAATTTTCTTCCATTTTGATTGCATATCTTTCAATCATCTCTTCTACTTCTTCAGCAGTTTTATCTGGAAAAGCCGAACGAACAATGGCATAACCAGCAGAAACCTGAGGGGCTGCCATTGAAGTACCACTCATCAAGGAATATGTATTATTAAGATAACAGCTCTTAATATTATCGCCAGGAGCTGCAATATCAATTGTACCGTTGTAGTTAGAATATTTTGATAGTTTATGATTTTTATCAACAGCGCTAACTGTAACAGCAGATTCAACACAAGCTGGAGAATAAGTCTTTTTTGATAAATTAGCCGAATTATTGCCTGCAGCAACAATAACGTTAACATTCTGTTTTACGGCTTCATTAATTGAATCCTCTAACATTTGCTGATGACCTTCAGCTGTAAGGCTCAAATTAATGATATCTGCACCATCTTCAACAGCCATATCAACTGCAATTGCTATAAGACTTGTGGAGCCTTTGCCGTCATAATTTAGAACTTTATAAGGCTTGATTTTAACACTATCAGGAGTATTATCAACAATAATACCTGCAACATGAGTTCCATGACCAAAATCATCTTCACAACTGTCTGTTGCACCTGTCGAACTTAAATTAACATCATTTGGAAGAAGTCGGTCAACTAAAAATTCATGGTCTGTATCAACACCACTATCAAGGACAGCGATTGTAACATCCTTTAAGGCTCTTTCTTTTAATTCTTCTCTGATGCTTTCATAACCGATTTCTTCTGAAATCCACGATAGTGCTTCTCCTGTAACATTGCCACCGACAACAATTTCAGGATTAATATTAGGGATTCCACCCTCTTCTTCTGACTCAACTGAGCAAATTGTATCAACTTCGACATATTCAATATAATCTAAAGATTGATAATAATCATAAGCTTTTTCTGTGTTAAAATCGGTATCAAACTGAAGAATATATAAATCTTTATACCCGCTTATGCAATCAATTGCACCTTGATAATCAATTTTTTTCTTTGATTTAACTATAAGTCTGCAAGTAGAAAAGTCTTTAGTTTCTATATTTGGCTCTTCGTCGTTTGCTATTTCATAAAAACCTGAACTATAAAAATTATTTATCTCGTTTTCTATGCCCTCATAAACAATTGGATAATCTATGTCTGGAATATCTGTATCGCTAGATTCTGCATCTTCTTCAGTATCATTTTCTATATCATAAGTTCTAATCATTTCTGCAAGACCAGATGCAAAGGTGTTAAGATTTGAAGAATCAACATAAGCTAACGACAGTGCAGAAAAGCCGTCCGCAACAGACAGTATTAAAAACATCAATGACATAAATATTGATAAGATTTTCTTCATTTTTACACACCTCCACACAGATATATTTACAAAAGTTTCGAAACATTCACGAATTATTAAATAATTATATCAAAAACAAACAAAATTTTCAATATTTCTTGTCTAAAATGCTCACACAAGCAACAATGTGTTGATTATGGAACAAAAAAGAAAACAGCAGTATATTAAATACTGCTGTTTATATCTAAAATATGTAATTTTTAACAATACCCAACTGCTAAACCAAATAATAATAAACCACTTGTGAGTAGTAAATTGAGCATTTGGAATTTCCAAGAATATTTTACCCATTTGCCGTAACTCATATCAGCGAGTCCCAATGAAATTAGCAACGCTGCATTAGTTGGATAAAACACATTTGAAAAGCCATCGCCAAATGCAAAAGCAACAACACAGAGTTGTGGACTGATACCGAACATCTGAGCAAGTGGTACGATAAGTGGCATCAATAAAAAAGCTTTTGCTGAACCTGAACTGATAAAGAAATTCATAACCAACACGAGCAAATAAATAAACAGGATTACAACCCATTTGGGCAAGTCATTTACCATTGATACTGCTAAATGCAAGATGGTGTCAAGAATATGCGCTTCTGTAAGAGTATATTTAATTGACCCTGCCATCATTATAAGAAACACAGCAGGTAAGATTGTAACGATACCTTTTAAAAAACCGCTACCTAATTCTTTGCTTTTCATACCTGAAAGCAATGTTGCTGTTATTCCTGCAACCAAAAACATCACAGCAACGATTATCATTGTATAATCTTGCAATGCTGTAATAAAACCTGAACTCAATACAATAAGAATACCTGCGCCAACAATTCCTGCAAACCATTTAAGAGCAGAATTCATTTTTGCATCTTCAATAAATCCTTGATTTAATGCAGAAGAGCCATCAAATTTATCAATCTTCTTTGCGTGATTAGTTAAGAATGTGATTAAGAGTGCATAAATCAAAGCAAAGCTTAAAAGACGAAGCCACGCACCTGAAAACATTGGTAAATTAGCAAGACTTTGTGCAACGCCAACAGTAAAAGGATTGCAAACACCTGCAGCAAATCCACAGCCAACTGCCAAAAGGCTCATGCCCATACCTGTAACTGCGTCCCATCCAAGATTGATGGCAAGTGCAACCACAATCGGTACCATTGGTACACACTCTTCAAAAGAGCCTATCAAAGCGCCCATCGCCATAAAAAAGAAACTGAGAATTGCCATCAATTTGTATCTTGCATTGGCAAAGCGCTTAACAATTTTCTGCAACATATATTTCATCAGTCCGCATTTTTCAAGACTGTTGAAAATACCACCGATTACTAAAAGGAAAACAATAATGGCAATCATCATTCCCCCACCATCTGCACCAAGCACCAATACTGGTGACAAAAGCCACTTCCAGAATGGCATTCCACCTTCAACATAGGTGAATTCAGATGATGAGTCAATTATCATATTACCATTTGCATCAGGCAATCTTGCATATTCACCGCCAGGAATAACAAATGTTAATCCATAAGTCAATACCATAAGCACCAAGACAACAACAATTGCAGTAATGAATGATTTGACACCGATATTTAACCCTGTGCTTTTTTCATTTTCCACAAATCAGACCTCCTGCATGATATATTTAAAGAAATCAACTGCTTGTGCCATTGTTTCTACATCTACATTTTCATTAAGTCCATGAACACTGCCCATTTGCTCATTAGTAATTGTAAATGGTGCAAAACGGATACAATTATCACAAACTCTGCTTAAAAATCTGCTATCACTTGCAGCAGTCATAAGGTATGGTGAAGGCACCACATCAGGGAATACATTTTCAACTGCTTTTTCAACTAATTTAAACGCATCACCCTTAAAATCAGTTATTGGTGATGGGAATCCTGGCTCTAACACTTCAGTTTCAATGTCAAATTTAGCTGCAAGTTGTTTTACAGCTTCGATACTTGCTTCTCTACCCTGATGATGAGAAAAACGCATATTACCAACGACCCAAGCTTCTTGTGGAAGAACGTTCCTGCCATTTGAGCCTTGAGCCATTGTGAAAGCAAGTGTTGTTTTAACCATTGCACCTGCAGTACTGTTAATAGCTGGTAAAAGCTTTGTCACAGGCTTTTTAAGAACATTAATATTACTGAATACAGTTTTCATATATCCTGTCATATGAGGCGCCATTCGTCTAAACATTTCATAGATTGCATCAGGCATTTCTGATATAAATATATCAGATTTTTCAACTTCTGCCATAAATTTGCCAAGACGAACAAGTGGAGTGTTTTTACCCGGAGTTGAAGCGTGGCCACCTTTTGAACGAGCTGTGAATTTCAAATCTGCCTGACCTTTTTCACCCAAACCAATCATTGCAAATTTGCCTTTTACGCCTGCGATTGGGTCAATGACAATCATTCCACCTTCATCAAGAACCATATCAAGATGAATTCCACGTTCTTTTAACGTGTTACTGATTTCGTTAGCGCCATCGCCATTTGTTTCTTCATTTCGTGTTGTCAAGAAATAAATGTCTCGTGTTGGAACAAAACCATCATTTAAAAGTTCTTCTGCAGCCTGAAGAATTGCGAAGAGATTACCTTTTGTATCAAGTGTTCCTCTACCCCAAATCTTTCCTTCGGCAATCTCACCTGAAAAAGCTGGATACTTCCATTCTCCCGGTGCTTCAACAACATCGTGATGACTCATAAAAAGCACAGGATTTTTTGACGAATCTGTACCTTTTAATTTAAACAGTAAACTACCCTTAAATTCTTCTTTTTCAGCCTTTTCAAAAAACTTTGGAAAGAAACCTTCAAGCAACTTATGGAACTCATAGAACTTTGTCAAATCAGTCTGACCATAAGCTGAAACTGTTTCCTTTTGAATTAATTGTGATAAAACTTTTGCATAAGCAAGATTGCGATTCTCGTTCATAACAACCCTCTAATAATATAAAAATCTGGCGAAGATGAAGAGATTTGAACGTTTGCATCGGCTAACGCCTTGCACACTAATCGCGAGTTCAAATCTTTCTTCATTTTTCCTATACTGGCGGAGATGAAGAGATTTGAACTCTTGCGCCGCTATTCACGACCTACCGCATTTCGAGTGCGGACCCTTCAACCACTTGGGTACATCTCCATACTAACCCTAATATTTTACCATTTGAGCATTTCTTTGTCAACAATAGCCATTACTTGATTTTTGATACAATAGTGTTATAATATCACGGAAGTGGTGATATAAATGACAAAGTTTAAAACTTTTATTAAAAATGAAATCGTGCTGATATTATCTTTTATTTTAGCGATTGTTTCAGCCTTTTTTGTTGTGCCAAGTAAAGAATATTTTAATTATATTGATTTTCGCACTTTGGGATTATTGTTTTGTCTAATGTGTGTTATGGCTGGTTTTAATAAACTTGGAATTTTCAAGTTTATTGCAGAAAAGATGCTTTCAAAAATCAAAAGTGTTAATGGTTTATCCCTTATTCTAGGGTTGCTTTGCTTTTTCTCGTCAATGTTTATTACAAATGATGTGGCACTTATTACATTTGTGCCTTTTACTATTACGGCATTAAAGCTATCGGATAAAATGAATAAACTTATCTGGATTGTGACTATTGAAACAGTTGCAGCAAATTTAGGTAGTATGTTGACTCCTATCGGCAATCCACAAAATTTATATTTATTCTCGTCTTTTAATATGAGTCTTGGTAATTTTATCAGTACCATTCTCCCCTATGCTTTATTGTCATTTTTACTTATTGTTATATGTTGTCTTTTCACCGGCAAAGGCAAAACGGAAACTCAATTCAATGATAACAAAACTGAATTTTCTAAACTACATATAATTATTTATTCGCTGATTTTTATTGTTTCATTATTAACGGTTTTCCGAGTAATTCCTTTTGAAATTACTGTTTTATTAACTTTAATTTCAATATTAATTTTTGACCGTAAAGTACTTTTAAAAGTTGATTATAGCTTACTTTTCACTTTTATTTTCTTGTTTATTTTTATTGGAAATCTTGGGGAAATCAAAATAATAAGCGACTTTTTAAAAAGTATTGTAAGTGGTAATGAAGTTTTAGTTTCAATTGCTTCGAGTCAGGTTTTCTCAAACGTTCCCGCTGCTATTCTGCTTTCAAAGTTTACTGACAATGCACAGGATTTGCTAATTGGCGTTAATCTTGGTGGACTTGGTACTTTAATAGCATCAATGGCAAGCTTGATTTCATTTAAATTCATTGCAAAAGAGAATGTTAAAACTGGAAAATACATATTGATTTTTACAATTGTTAATATTGTATTTTTAATCTTGAATTTAGTTCTTTGGCTGATAATAAAATAGAAAAAATGGGTATTCCAAAACGGAATACCCATTAATTTTTTATGTAATTATTTATGGTAACGAAGCGAGCAGATATCGTCACCTTTTGCGATACATTTTGGCAAGTCAAGAACTGCACCATAAGCTTCGCCGATTCCGTGGTCTCCGCACATTGCAATATCACAAAGCATTGCAATTTCTTCATCTGTGCAACCAGCTTTTTGCCATGCTTTTACAAGTGGGCAATAGTGGAAATCGATTGAAAGTTTATCATCTGTGCTTTCAAGAATCTTCATTTCAAAAACCATTTGTGCTGGCTTTGTGAAAAGAGTTTTGCGAAGTCCTACAAGACTATCAGTACCACCTTTTTTAATGTGGTTTGCACCATGTGTAAGTCCACAACGCTTGATTGCTGCGCTACCGAAATCCCACCAATCAAGACCACGCTTGCCTGCTTCATCACAAAGAAGATAAAGCCAGTATGCACGGTGTTCGAGCTGTTCACGAACTGCCACAATCAATGGATTTTTGATTTTTGCATCATTTTTTACTTTACTCATTTTATATCCTTCTTTTCTTTTAATTATTTTTTTTGACCATAATAAGCATTTGCACCGTGTTTGCGAAGATAATGCTTGTCTAAAAGTTCTTGCTGCATGGGTTCAATCTGTGGATTCATCATAATATTGTGCCATCCCATAAATGCAAGTTCTTCAAGAACAACAGCGTTGTGAACTGCATTATGTGGGTCAGTACCCCAAGTAAATGGTCCGTGACTATGAACAAGGACTGCAGGAATGTCATTTGGCTCTTTATCATTGAATGTTTCAATGATAACATTACCTGTTTCGAGTTCATATTTGCCACCGATTTCGACCGGGGTCATTTTGCGTGTACAAGGAATTTCACCGTAGAAATAGTCACCGTGAGTAGTACCAAGTGCAGGAATTCCCATGCCAGCCTGTGCAAATGTTGTTGCCCAACGAGAATGAGTATGAACAACACCTTTAATATCAGGAAATGCATTATAAAGTGCAACGTGAGTATCAGTATCAGAAGATGGATTTAATTCACCCTCGACCTTTTCACCTGTTTTAAGGTCAACAACAACCATATCTTCTGCTTTCATTGTGTCGTATTCAACACCTGATGGCTTGATTACCATTAATCCTTTTTCACGGTCAACACCCGAAACATTACCCCAAGTGAATGTAATAAGACCATATTTGGGCAAAAGCATATTTGCCTCAAATACTTCTTTTTTTAATTGTTCAAGCATAGATTACTCCTTATTTCAACTTCCATGCAAGGTCAGCAAGGAATAAGTCTTTTTCGAGACCTGCAACTGTTGTATCTTTATTGATATGAACGAATTCGATGTCCATCATATTTGCCCAATCTTTCATCTGCTCTGCTGTAACATCATAGCTGAGTACTGTATGATGAGCACCACCTGCTGTAATCCAGCATTCGATACCTGTTTCAAGAGAAGGCATCGCTCTCCACATTACACGAGCAACAGGAAGATTTGGCATTTCCATAATTGGTTTAACACATTCGATATCCTGACAGATAAGACGAAGTCTTCCACCCATATCAACTAAGCTTACAACGATAGCACTGCCTGCTTTACCTTCAAAAACAAGACGAGCAGGGTCTTTTTCGTTCATACCAATTCCAAGGTGATGAGTTTCAATTCTTGGCTTATCGGCTGCCATTGAAGGACAAACTTCAAGCATATGAGCACCAAGGCTGTATTCTTCACCTTCAACAAG
>JAZQWV010000003.1:0-32402 GCA_045632525.1 Candidatus Fimenecus sp. | reverse complement strand
TGCTTCGGAATTCGAAATCAATCGGGTAGTTGTTCCATCTATACAATATATAGCATCTCCCAGATAGAATTTATACTCATCGACAGTTTCTCCATAATCCATGTGTGATGAAACAACAGTATAGTCATTTATGTTAAAGTTTTCATAGTATTCACTTGATACGAGCTCATCAGATAAGGATTCTTGTATTTCATTAAAAGAAACAGTATCATCTATCATAAGAAAAATCATAAACCCAACAAAAAGAACAAAGCAAATTGCAAGAGTTATTGCAACAAGTTTAATTGCTTTTTTAATAACGGCAACAGGTCCTATTGTGTTGGTGTCATCTTTGATTTTTTCTTTTACAACAACCTTTTCAAATCTGCCGTCTTCCATTTTTACATTGAATTCGTGTTCTTTTATTTCACCGACAAATTTGCAGGTGTGCAAATGAAGTAAAAACATCAAAGTCCAGATAACAATATATGCCACAACTTCAACCTTAAAATAACTATTTTCGTATGCCAGACCAGAGGATATAATTCCGCTTGCCACAATCATTACGGTGGCAAGATGTTTACAGGTATTATTATATTTATAAGCAATGTAGTGAAAAAAGCCGATAGATAAATTCAACAGCACAGCCATAAAATTTACGAAACCTTCCATATCACTTGGAAATGAAAAATCAACCGATTTTGTGGCAATCAAAGATACTACAAAAAACACATAGAAAATTATGTTGAAAATTATTTGAACGTTAGTTTTTTTCATAACTATGCCTCCTTTTAACTGATTATAGAATTGAATATTATTTATATCAATCTAATTTGCAAAATTGCTTGTTTTTTATGTAAAAATGCAAGAAAATTACTTATATTTTCAATTTTAGTTATACTCAATTCAATTATTATTGTCAATAAATATTACACAATTGTAATAATAGTTACAAAAAGAAAACGGCGTAAGTTTTTACACTCACGCCGTATAGTTTTATTCATTTTGCACTTTGCATTTTGCGTTTTGCACTTATTAATACATTCCGCCGCCTGCCTGAGCCATTGCTGCTGCAGCTGCTGCTTCAGCCTGTGGGTCAGGGATATCTGCTACAAGTGACTCTGTTGTGAGCACCATCGCTGCAACTGATGATGCATTTTGAAGTGCTGAACGAGTAACCTTTGCTGGGTCAAGGATACCTGCTTCGAACATATCAACATATTCGCTTGTTGCGAAGTTGATGCCGTAGCCAACCTTATTTGAGTTAACAATTTCATTTACGATAACTGAGCCTTCAAGACCTGCGTTTGCTGCAATCTGACGAACTGGCTCTTCAATTGCTTTAAGAACAATTTTAACACCTGTTTTGAAGTCTGCATCTTCTGTATCGAGAAGAACTGATGCTGCTTTGATTGCGCCGAGAAGAGCAACACCACCACCTGCAACTGTACCTTCTTCAACAGCTGCCTTTGTAGCTGCGAGAGCGTCTTCGATGCGGAGTTTCTTTTCTTTCATTTCTGTTTCAGTAGCAGCACCAACACGGATAACTGCAACACCACCTGCAAGCTTTGCAAGGCGTTCCTGAAGCTTTTCACGGTCAAAGTCTGATGTTGTTTCTGCAATCTGTGATTTGATTTGTCCAATTCTGCCGTTAATTGCATCAACATCGCCAGCACCGTCAACGATAATTGTATTTTCTTTTGAAATCTTAACCTGTTTTGCACGACCAAGCTGGAAGAGTTGTGTATCTTTAAGCTCAAGGCCAAGGTCTGATGTGATTACCTGACCTCCTGTGAGAATTGCGATATCCTGAAGCATTTCTTTTCTTCTGTCGCCAAAGCCTGGTGCTTTAACAGCAACGCAAGTGAATGTGCCACGAAGTTTGTTAACAAGGATTGTTGAAAGTGCTTCGCCTTCGATGTCTTCTGCAACGATAACGAGTTTCTTACCTGCCTGAACGATTTGTTCAAGTAATGGAAGAATTTCTTGGATATTGCCGATTTTCTTATCTGTGATAAGAATGAGAGCGTCGTCGATAACTGCTTCCATCTTATCTGTATCTGTTACCATATAAGGTGAGATGTAACCACGGTCGAACTGCATACCTTCAACTACATCACTATATGTTTCGCTTGTTTTTGATTCTTCGATTGTGATAACGCCGTCTGCTGTAACCTTTGCCATTGCATCTGCAATAAGGTTGCCAACATATTCGTCTGCTGCTGAAACTGTTGCAACTCTTGCAATATCTTCTGTTGAAGCAACAGGTTTTGCATTTTTAAGTACTTCTTCAACAACTGCACTAACTGCTGCCTGCATACCTTTTTTAACTACCATTGGGTTTGCACCTGCTGCAACATTCTTCATACCTTCACGAACGAGAGCCTGAGCAAGAAGTGTTGCTGTTGTTGTACCGTCACCTGCAACATCGTTTGTTTTTGTTGCAACTTCTTTAACAAGCTGTGCACCCATATTTTCGAATGCATCTTCAAGTTCAACTTCTTTAGCAATTGTAACACCGTCGTTTGTGATAAGTGGTGCACCGTATTTTCTATCAAGAACTACATTTCTACCTTTTGGGCCTAATGTAATCTTAACTGTATTGCTTAATTTATCAATACCATTCTGAAGAGCTTTTCTTGCCTCTTCACCATAAATAATCTGTTTAGCCATAATGTATATTCCCTCCGATTATTCTACAATAGCAAGAATTTCTGATTGACGAACGATTGTGTATTCTTCGTTATCCATCTTAACTTCTGTGCCTGAATATTTGCCTGTGATTACCTTGTCACCGACTTTAACATACATTTTGATTTCGTTACCATCAACAAATCCGCCAGGACCAACTGCAACAACCTCAGACACCTGTGGTTTTTCCTGAGTAGCAGCTGTGAGCACGATTCCGCTCTTTGTTGTTTCTTCCATTTCGCATGATTTGAGTACAACTCTATCTGCAAGTGGTTTAATAGTCATTTTATATTACCTCCATAAAGAATTATAAATACAAAGATTTAGCACTCTCGTGTTTCGAGTGCTAATTTAATTTTAACAAGTTTTTCCTTTTAGGTCAAGTCTTTTATGTAAATTTAATAGATATTTAATATTTTATTTTTACCCATCTCTCCCTCCGTCTGCTATCGCAGACACCTCCCTCGTCAGAGGGAGGCGTAATCAGTTTTATTTATATCAATCCAAAGCTCACTGTTAATGCTTTATTTATTTTATTCATATCGTTAGTTGACAAATTACCCATTCGTTCTTTAAGGCGTTGTTTATCGATTGTTCTGACCTGTTCAAGTAATACTACTGAATCTTTACTGAGTCCGCATTGATTTCCATTAACACTTATATGAGTCGGTAAACGGGATTTTTCTTGTTGACTTGTAATTGCCGCTGCAATCACAGTTGGGCTATATTTGTTGCCAACATCATTTTGGACTATAAGTACAGGTCTTACTCCACCTTGCTCTGAACCCACAACAGGACTTAAATCAGCATAATATATGTCCCCTCTTTTAACATTCATTTTCTGTATCACTCCTTTGTTTTTATTTTTACCTTTAAAATGCATTATTAAACATTTAAGATAAAATTTAGGGAGTAATACATATTATGAAGTTTCTATTCAGTCTGTCCCACATACTGAAAATTTTCAAAAAGCAACACATCTGCACCATCAATAGTGAGTTTTATAAAATGTTTCGTTTCTTTTTCTACATATAACTTACACAGATGTTTTTCAGTATTATAAGTATATACAAGTTGATTTGTGATATTATCAATTTGTGGTGTTGTGCCTTGCACATTGTTTATACAAGTTTCAAGTGCATTGCAAATCATATTAAATGGCAATTTGTTCCCCACAAGGCTTATTGACAAATCATTAAAACTGACTTGATATTCACCATTGCGACAGACAATTTCGGTACCGTTTATTGTTTCAGGTGCTACAAAATCAAAATAAAGAGCGTCAGATACAACATAATGAGCATTGCCACAAATCTCAATATTATTGATTTTGGTTTTCACCACAGTATTAAAGCCACTGATATTCAGTGGCTCTTTTTCTAAATCCTTTGTTTTCAATGTCCCGCATCCACCAAGCAAAAGAATGCAAAATAAAATGCAAAGGACTTTTTTCATATTATTCTACCTTTATTCAAATTTTGAGAGTACACTTGGTAACTCACCAAGCATTAAAGATGGCGTATTACCCATCATTGAATATTTTTCTGTCACCTTATCGCCAACTATTCCGTGAATTTTTACGCCTGCCATAGTGCTTTTAAAAGGTTCAATACCTTGCGCTATGAAAGATGCGATTATTCCGCCAAGTACATCCCCCGTGCCACCAGTTGCCATTCCGGGATTGCCTGTATTGTTAACATAGATATCATCATACTCTGTGCACCCCACAAGAGTTGACGCGCCTTTAAGCACGAGAATGGATTTATGAGCTCTTGTAAAGCTTTTTACCACTGCTCCACGATTTTCCTGAATACTTCCCACGCTAACCCCCGCTATTCTCGACATCTCTTTTGGATGTGGTGTGAGAATTACAGTCGATTTTGCACTATCTATTATATCTATATTATTTTCTATGCAATTTATGCCATCAGCATCAAGAATTACGGGCACTTGCGAATTTTTAATAACAAATTCTGTTAATGCTTTTGTATCGTCATCACAACCCATTCCGCATCCCACAAGCACACAAGAACATTTTGCCAACTCTTTTTCAATGCGTTTGATTGCATTCTGTGAAATTCGACCCATTTTATTGCTTTCAAGGGGAATCAAAATCTGCTCATAGGTTTTTGGTGCAATAGCACTATAAGCCACTGCGGGAAATGCGATTTTCACAAGCCCTGCACCACTATTAATTGCACCTTGTGACGCGAAATATATGGCATTAGGCATTTCATAACTTCCACCAATCACGAGCACTGTACCGAAAGTACCTTTATGGCTTTCTGCATCGCGCTTATTAAAAAAGGCTTTAATTTCATCCGTACTCATTGTAAAGAGAGTTGCGTTGACATCTGCAAAGCATTTTTCAGGGATACCAATTGGTGCTACAACAACTTTGCCACAACTTTCAATTGATGGCTTTAGCACATGGACGGGTTTAAGCACCAAAACCGCGATTGTCATATCTGCCTTTATATGTGAAGATGTAAGTTTTCCGCTATCACCTTCTAATCCACTTGGAACATCAATACTTACAACAGTTGCAGAAGAAAGATTGATTTTATTAAAAAGTTCTGCAATCTTTTCATTTGATTCACCTTTAAATCCAACACCGAAAATGCAATCCACAATAATTTGAGCATTTTCAAAGTATTTATCAGTTGTCACGTCATAATGAACAACTGTAATTCCCATGGCTCTAATTCGCGAGAGCATTTCAGACGACTCTTCATCAACTGGAAGTCCCATAGCCATCATTACAGTTGGGTTATAACCATATTCAGAAAGTTTTCGTGCAATGACGAATCCGTCACCGCCGTTTTTACCTTTACCACACACAACAAGAACATTTCTCTTATTTGTATTTTCAAAAGTCTGACGGATAATTCTCGCACAATAAGAGCCTGCATTCTCCATAAGCTGAAGATATGAAATTCCACTTTCATTTGCAAGTCTTTCAACTTTTCTTGTGTTTTCAACTGTAAGAACTCTCATTAAATTCACTCCACATATAATATGTAAATATAATATCACAAGCAAAGAAAAAAGGAAAGAGTTTAAACTCTTTCCTTTAACTTTTAATTAGAGAACATAGATAGTTACTCCACGGTCGCCCCATTGACGACATTGACTTACACTATTCATGTAAAGGTCAACTGTGTAATAACCTTTTTTAGCAAATCCACCTGTGTCTTCAGCGACTGCATAGCCATAAACAATACCGTCGTTTGACACAATCCACATTTCTGTTCCATAAGGAATCTGTTTTGGATTAACTGCCACACGACCTGGCATTACAGGTTTGCCTGTTGCAGTTTTTCCACCCGGTTCACAATAAGCTGCTGCTCGACCTGTGATTTTATACTTATAATCAGTTGGAATATTATTCTCACCAATTGTATATTTTGATGGAAGTGTCATTTCTGAAATGGGGTTGCCATTCTTTTCAATTCTGCTATTACCTAACTTTTGAAGTGTACCTTCTGTTGTAACCTGTGTAACAGGATTCTTTGTAACAGTTTCACTTACAAATGATGTTTCTGCAACTTCACCATTAACAACCTTGTCTTTATAGACAACTGTTTTAGTTCCATCAACACCCTTTGTTGTGATTTTAGATGTACCTTTTGTCATTGATGCAGATTTAACTGTTTTCTTTGAGAATGGAATCTTCTCACTTGCTTCTCTTGTTACATATTCTACTCTGAGAACATCAATGGTAAGATTGTGAGAAAGTTCAGTTTCTGCTGTTGGAACAACTTCATCATCACTATCAAGAACTATGCCCTGTTCAGCGAGTAAATCGCCAACAGTTTTAGCAGTTGATTTCACCTGTCTTGTTTCGCCGTCAACATTAATTGTAAGGTCATAAGAATTAAGAATTACAACCTCCATATTGTTCGTCACAACAGCTTTTACATTGGCACTTGAAACAAGTTTGTCTGAAAGTACAACGCCTTGGCTCTCGATAAGTTCTGCAACAGTTCCTGCAAAAACAGTATCTACAATATTTCCGTCAGCATGAATAAATCTAACTTTGCTTGCACGGCAGATTACAATTTCGCTCTGTGCACCTGCTGTGAATTTATCAAGTATAAGTTTATCTTGCTCTGACAATTCAATTTTTGCTTCTTCCACAACAGCATAAGCATCTTTTAAAGTTGTTTCTACTCTTGTGATTTGTGAGCCTTCATAGATATCAACTATATAAGTCTCACCGCTGGCTGCGAAAACTGTACCTGCACATAAAACGACTAAAGCCATTATAAGTGCAAGAACTCGAAATGGTACACGAGTTGCTTTCGCACGCTCAATGATATTTTTTATCATCATTCTGCTCCTTTAATAAGCTGTGTCAACCTTTGCCCTTTGGCAAAGTGCTCACCCCAAACATAACTTTGAAAAGCATATTCAAGGCTCACTTAACGCACAACCGTTATTCTCGCTTTGTGACTTTTGACATTATATTCAAACGCAAATAAAAAGTCAAATTTTTTTCAAAATGTTTTTTGTGTAATTTGTCCAAAAACGCAAGTCAATTTTTGACTGAATATCCCAAAGAACTCCTATTTTCCACAATATATAGTGTTTTTACCTACCCCCTTTGTAATATTTTTTGTGAGATTTTTAAAAAACGAGCAAATTATTACAAAATGGTTACAAAATTTACGGTTTTTGAAACATTTTCACCTATATTCTATGTGAAAATTTTAGAAAATATTCCTGTTTTTTACTATACTATTATATATAGGGTTTTTTCAGTAGTTTTTAACATAAAAAAAGACAGAAAATTAATTCTGTCTTTTAGTATTTATTCATTTTACACAAAAACTGACTGTATCAATATCATATAGAGTATTGTGCCCACACCTATACTCAAAAGGTTGTTTCGTTTCCATAGATGTAAAACCACCACTGTTGCTCCTGCTATCAATTCAGGCAAACCAAAAGGAAATTCTGTTGGTGTTATGCCTTTTAAACAATAGACCACTAGCATTCCTATTACTGCAGGAGGCAACACCTTGCCAAGATGTTCAACCGTTTTAGGAATCTTTTTATTCTCTGGGAATAAAACAAATGGAATCGCACGAGTTATAAATGTTGTAACTGCAATTAAGGCAATTATAATTACTGAACGCCAAAAAGATACTGGAAGATTAGTCATTTGTAGCATCCTCCTTCTTTTGTTCAATTCTGTGATTTGCACGAAGAACAATCATAACAACTATCATTGTTGGAAGAATGAAACTATCTTTGCCAAAAACAAGCAAACTAACTACACTCGAAACCACACCAACAATCGCAGGAAAACGTTTTTTCTTCTGAAGCCATTGTTCAACGAAGATTACAATAAACAACGCTGTCATGGCAAAATCGATGCCAGCAGAATTAAATGGAATTACAGTTCCCACAACTGCACCAATTATTGACCCGATTACCCAATAGGACTGGTCAAGAGTTGCAATTGCAAATAAGAATTTGCCTTCGTCAACATTTTCAGGTGTTTTTGTAAGAAAATACAGAGAATAGGTTTCATCAGTCAATGAGAAAATCATATAAGGCTTTTTTCTGCCTGATACCTTAAATTTATCAAGAAGTGAAAGCCCGTAGAAAATATGGCGGACATTAACCATAAAAGTTAAAAACATAACTTGCAAAAGACTGACAGAAGGCTCAAAGAAATTCACAGCGAGATATTGCCCCGACCCTGCATAAACAAGCAAACTCATAATCCCAGCCCAGACAAAATTATAACCTTTATCTGCAAACATAACACCAAAGGCTATACCTATAAAAAGATAGCCTGTCATTACTGGTATTGTGTGCGGAAACGCCGCTTTAAACGCAACTTTATATGTATTTTGCTTTTCCAAAATTATCACCGTGAATGATTGTACTACTTTAATATAAAAATTTCAACTGCAAACAAAAACGGAGTCAAATCGACTCCGTTTTTTCACTTTTCTTATCGTTGTTTCATAATGTTTACCATATCTAGCAAACATTTAGGATTAAGACTCTTAACCATAAGTGTATTATTTTCACGAATAGGCTTAATTAAATATCCCATAATCACATTTGTAAATATCTGTGTAACAAGTGCCGTAATAGCCGAACCAATAGCACCCAATATTGGTATGAGAATAAAATTCAAAACTAGGTTAACGATTGCACCGCCGAGATTAATTTTCCAAAGATGTCTTTCTTTCTCCTCGGCAAGAATCCATACGTTTCTCACAAGACCTATATAAGAGAAAATAAGATACCATGCAAGTACTCTTAAAAGTGGAATTGTGGCTGCATAATCAGCGCCATAAAGAATATTAACTATAAGTTTTGAGAAAATCGTTAAGAATATACTCTCTAAAAGTGCGAGGTAAATTATGAAAGAATACAGGGCTGTGAGCATTTTTTTATAAGACTCATCACCTTTTTTCTTTGCCTCAAGAATAACAGGACGCACAGATTCTATAATCGCATTATAAACAAATGTTGCCATTCCAACACACATTACAGCTGCAGAATAAAATCCGCAGATAGCTTCGTCGGTCATAAGAGTGAGCATTACCTTACCAATATTGGCATACAGCGTTACCATAAGAGTAGGAAATATATAATGTTTACCTTTATCAAACATTTTTTTTGCCATTTCTTTTGAAAATGACAACTTTACACCAGATACCTTATTAAAAATAGCGAACAATGCAAAAGCAATAATTGCATAATCCAAAGCTTGAGAAACTGCAAACCAATAAACACTCTTACCCGTAAGAAGTAAATAAATTTTATATGCTGACACAACAAAATATGCTACAAGCATTGTTATAGATGTGTATTTTGACAAGAGCTTTGCCTGAAACCAATATTGAAAATGTTCAAGCGCCTGGAATATGAGAAGCAGACTATAAAGCACACATACTATAATAGTAGTGGGGTCATTGTAGTTTGCAACCATAACGAACGCAAACACACCAATCACACTTAAAACACCAGAAGCTAAGGACATAGCCAGAGCCGTTCCCATAACTTCGCCCTCACGGTCATCATTCTGAATGACCGCTTGAACAAGTATAAAATTAAGTCCCACCTGCATAAATGGCACAAAAAAAGCAACAATTGATGCAGCATAATTGATTATTCCATAATTAGAGGGGCCAAGAAATCTGGCTGTTAATATTGTTACAACCATAGATAATACTGACTGCGCTACTCTGCACACAATTATCCATGACGCATTTTTAAGGACCTTACTCCCCTTCACTATATCACCTCATCAGGAATTTCTTTGCATATATTTTCTATAAACTGGGAAGGCATATTTAATTAAAAACATTCTTACTTTTTCTTTTTTTGCTTTACTTACAAAACCCTTTTGGGTATTAAGTACGTTTTTTCTTGCAGAATAAAGTTCTTTCTTTGTGTATCCACTTTTAGAACTTGCCATTTTATTCAAAAAGTCAAGATTACATCTGAATTCCATCATAGTTGCAAGTTCTGGGTTTTTAGGAAAGTTCTCTTTAAGCAATCTCACTTTTTCATCACGAAAATAAATAATATCATAGAACTTTTTTGAAAAAGGTGCTTGAGATGCTGATGCTGGGTTAAACACATAAGCATAAATATAATCATCAACAAGAGCCAAAGATTTACACTTCAAAAGGCATTCAAAATTAAAGAAAGTATCTTCATTGATTTTTTTACCCACTACAAAACGAGTGTTTCCTATTAACTCACGGCGGTAAAGCTTGGCACACACACTTTGAAACAAGGTTTCAACAGATTTTCTTATGATTTCAACAGAGTCAGTAAATATACTTATATTATTGCTTCCGTATTTTTTCACAAGAGATTCATCAATATTAAGTCTGCAAGATTTTGCTGAAGTAATATCCGCATTAGTTTTTTCGCATGTGTTTACAAGCACCTCTATGGCATCTTCAGTAAGCATATCATCCGCATCAACAAAAGTGATATAATCTCCGTTTGCAGCATCAATACCCTTGTTGCGAGCCGAACTCACACCACCATTTTCACTATGAATAATCTGGATATTTGAATATTTCTTGGCATATTCATCACAAAGTTTCGCAGTATTATCAATCGACCCGTCATTTACCACAATTATTTCTATATTTTTATATGTACCGTTAAGTATAGAATCTAAACAACTACCGATAAACAATTCAGAATTATAAGCAGGAATTATAACTGAAACTAGGTTATTCATCACTATCTTCCTTTAAAACTATCTTGTTTTTTCGTCTTTTGTTCTCACTTTTCAACTCAAAGTTATACCCCATAACAAGTGGTAGAACAATATAAAGGGAGAAATCCAAAGCACCAGATATCAAACTTGCCTCAAAGCACATGTGAACAAGACAAATTATTAAAGTAGCAAATAACATCATTGAAAATCTGTTGCGGCCAACCAACTTATTTGTCTTTGAGATAATTAAGAACATAAAGATAATAAAGAAAACACCAATAGGCATCGAATATCGCCAAGTGAGTTCAAGCAATACATTATGCGCATTTATTTGTTGACCATAAGTAACGGAATATGGGAATATTGGGTCAGTAAAATTAGCTTTGAAAGGACTTGCGAAAGATTCACTGATTACCTTTAACCATATACCATCTCTACCTGTTGTTATTGCATTAATATTTATACCCAACCTCGGCAAAACATAAACTACCAGAAAAGGCAAACAAACGAACATAGTCATTATAAGTATTATAATAATGCTAGAAAACGGCTTGCTTTTATGTTTAAATACCAAATATACCAAAACCACCAAAACACAGCATGCAATTGATGTTCGGCTATGAGTCATACAGCAACCTATAAAAGTCCCTAGAGAGACTAATATCACTAAAAAATACGATAAGCTAAAACGCTTTTTAAGTTGCAAATAGACCATCATATTCATAAACATACACATATATATGATGCCTGCTTGATTTTCGTTTGCGGTATATAAAAGCAAACTACCTTCTTTATAAAAATCAGGTATAAATGCCGCAAAGGTTAATACAACAGACGCAACTATACTACATTTAAAATAAAACTTAAATACTGTTTGGTATATGATTGAGCCGTCCAAAGCTGCTATAAGAAGACAGACAATTAAAAGTGTCACGGGTAATTCTTCCAACGATACCGGTCTTAATCTGTTCACCAAATACACGGCACCGATATACAATGCCATAATTGCAAAAATAACAAGCGGCGCAAATCGTTCTCGTTTAAGACCTTTGGCAAATACATGTACAACATATTTAACCCCTATCAAAAGAGCCAAAACATGTATTAACATAAATAACGCAGAAGCTATTTCCTTAAAGCCTAATATTAATAAAAACATTCGTGCAAACAACGCAAGAATAAGCCATGTTTCCATAGCCAAAATCTTTGTCGTTCTTTGGATTTTCAAAGGCTCTACATTCACTATAATAATCCCCTAAACTATATTGATTCCTTATATAAATTAATATATTGATTTACCATTTGCTTAAGTGAAAACTCCCCTTCTTTTATTGAGAGATTTTCATTCGCAACTATTGACATAAGTCCTTCAATATCACCAGTGTCAACCACATTTTCAGACGGAACTGATTCAACACTACCACCTGTTTTATAAGTCACAACAGGTGTACCACAAGCCTGTGCTTCAAGATTTACCGTTGGATATGTATCTCCATAAGTTGGATTAATAAACAAATCCGCTGTTGAATAAATTTCTGCCAATTCATTAATATTAGTTGTTCTTGTTATAGCCAAAATCTGTGGTGGAAGTTCTGCGCATTGACTTTCAGTTAATCCTACAAGAACGATTTTATAATTATCATCTAATTTTTCAGACAATTTAACAAAATCATATAATCCTTTCGACTCTGACCAAGCACTTGCAACACCAAGCAAAATCTTTTTATTCTGCAAATCGTACTTTTCTCTAAAATTGCCTTGAGTTGGTTTAAAGATATCAGTATTAATTCCGTTATTAATTACTTGTATCTTTGTTCCCTTAAAAAATGATTGTTCAACTAAACTAGCAAGCCATTTTGACGGAGTTACAATTGTCATATTTTCAACTCCTGCGAATACGGCTTTTTTCTTATGATAATTTCTTTTGGAATTATCAAGGAATACACTTGACGGATAGCCTTTCTTTTTAGGACAATGATGACATACACTCAACCACTTATCACAGTTAATTCTAGCAAAATGAGAACAATGCCCTGTAAAAGCCCAACAATCGTGCATAGTCCAGATTACTGGCTTATTTTTACGCTTGATATATTCAAAAAGAACTTCGATATTAATGTAATATCCATGAAGATTATGCAAATGAATTAAATCAGGGTCGTATTTCTCAACCCACTTAATAAACTTTTTTGTTGCCCGTTTAGAATTAAGCCCTGCATTGTCAAAAAGCCGGCTTTTGACACCGTCAATTTTAACTTCTAAAGGTGAAGTTATGCGATGTGCATATTTTTCATACTCACTGAGAACTTTTTCTCTACCATATGCAATTTTACACTCGTGACCTTCTTGCTCAAGTTTGTTGGCAATATCGGTACAGATTCGACCAGTGCTGCGTATGCTACACACTGAGTTTATCATTAATACCTTCACGAACTAATTCCTCCTCACTTATGATACGTGAAATTATAGTTTCATAAGCGCGTTCAACATTGTAATTCTCATCTAAATATGCAAATTCACGTTGACACATTGATGATAAATCACAATTTGTAAAATCTTCAACACATTTTGAAAATGCATTTACACTATTACTCTCACACCAAAGACCAAATCCGCCTTCGGTAATTACTTGACCAATATCTGAATTTACATCTGTGCAAGCAATAACCGGAACTTTAGCCTGCATATATGCAAGAAGTCTTGATGGAAAATTCGGTATAGTGAACCTGTGGTCAAGAAAAATCATTCCCACATCACAAGCAGCAACCATAATATCATAATCTTCTTTAGGCAAGCGCTTCATAAGTTTCATATTTGATGGATTTTCAGCATTGAAAAAAGCTTCAAGTTTTTTGAACTCCGTTCCGTCACCAACAACTATAAAATATGCTTTATCATTATCTTTTTGTGATTTAAGACATTCCACAAGGAATGGTATTCCCTGTGGCTTGCCTAAATTGCCGCCATAAATAAACACTTTTTTATCAACAGGAATGTCATATTTTTTACGAATTTCTTCTCTTTGTTCACCACTGATACTCTTGTCACTTACTTCAATTGAATTAGGGCATATCTCTATCTTTTCAGGTGAGACCTCATTGTTATGTTTTAAAACATAATCCACATTTGCCTGTGACATACATCCGATATAATCTGAAATCGCATAAAGATTTTTCTCTTTATTACGGAAATATCTATATAAAAGTCCTTTCACACCTGATTTGGACATCATACCAATATCAACCGCATTCTGCGGAAAAATATCCTTTAAAAGCAAATAGCTTTTTGCACCGTCACGCTTTTTAATAAATTTTACAACATCAACGAGAGTTACAGGTGGAGTTGGATACATCACCAAATCAAATTTAACATTAGCAAAATACTTTTTAATTGCAGATATGTAATTGTTTGGCATAAGAACAGTTGTAATGCCCTTTACAATAGGATTTGCTTTTTTGTTTTTACCTATTTTTACGCGCAAAGCAGTAATTTCATTTTCAACACTCACATTTGTTTCAAACTCATCACCGTGTGGTAACGCTGACACAGTATATACATTATGTCCTTGACGCTTAAATTCGTGAAGCAAATCAAGTGAAATTGAATGCTCACTCATGTGCGGCATTGAACTTATCGAAAGGAAAAGTACATTCATTATTATTCTCCTGCAATTTATGTTTTAAAATGAAGAGTAGTCATCAAAACTGCCAATATTTATCAAATTCTTCCATAAGGTCATGTCTTGCAATATCCGTGCCATCCTGAGCAATGATTTTAATGCGCTCTCTTGCCATTTTCTGCTTTATTTTAATATCTTCAAGGCTATCAGATTCAATAGTGAAAGCTGCCCCTCTGTCGCCCGAAGATGAAATTGTTTTAATCTCTATACCCTCTTGCTTCATTGGGTAGTACTCTGTGATAACACCATCATTTAACAGTTCTTCAAACCCTTCAAGATGGTCAAAAATGCCCGGTTTACAATAGATAAACTCATTGACTATAAACACATCACGATGTTTAGTAGTATCGACATGTGGTTTTTCACCAAGAGTTAAATCTATTACTGCAGTTACCACATCAAAGCCTGAAAACTTTTTGATAAGACGGAATTTAATGCCGCCACCCGTTCTTGCGCAAAATTCGAGCACTGAAATGCGCTTGCCATCTGAAATAAGCTGAATAAGCATTGGAGAATTCTTTAGTCCAAATTCATCAGCTATTTTTTGTGCAGTATCCGCAATATCATTCATT
The DNA here is from genome assembly GCA_045632525.1 of Candidatus Fimenecus sp. Lineage (GTDB taxonomy): Bacteria > Bacillota > Clostridia > Oscillospirales > Acutalibacteraceae > Fimenecus. The sequence goes on along the minus strand of JAZQWV010000003.1, from coordinate 17,272 downwards.
ATTTTTTCGTCTACTATGGCTGGGTGTCTTGTTCTGTTAATTACAAATTTATCATTACCAGCTATTTTATCACTTACCGAAACACCAAGAATATGAGCCTTTCCTTCTTCAACATAGACATCTACTGTAATCTCTTCGCCATCAACAAATTCTTCAATTATGGCAGTATCAGTTCTGCTGATTTTTACTGCTTCTTCGAATGCTGAAACCAAATCATCAAAGCAAGAAACCTTACGCACACCGCGTGAACTGTAAGAATCGACAGGTTTAACTATTAAAGGATATTCTAGACCCTCAAGCATATCCACATTCAAAGTTTTCATAATGACATACTTGGAGGTTGGGACACCTGCTTCAACGAATTTCTTTTTCATATACGATTTGTTCGATACATCTACCGATGTTTTATGGTCGATATAGCACGGGAGACCTAATTCTTCAGATATTCCTGCAACGACCTCAAGCACTTGGTCAGCACAAACAGTAATAAGAAAATCCACTTTTTCTTTAATTGCCACTTTCTTTACCTTTTCAACATCAAAAATTGAAACAGGATAAAAAATATCAGCGTATTTTCTTGCCACTACCTTCTCATTCATATCCGCAAGAACTGTAGTGATGCCACGTTCTTTCAATTGTCTTAACAACTCTGCTTGCGGTATTCCGCCGCATAATACAAGTGCTTTCATTATTTACGCTCCATTTTTGTATTATTAAAGCATACTCTTGATAATACGGATGACTTCATCCTGTTCATCTTCAGTCATTTTAATGTCGCTTGGCAGACAAAGTCCGCGAGCAAAAATGTCTTCACCAACATTTTTTTCACCTATTGAAATACAATCATATCCTGCAAACACAGGTTGCATGTGCATTGGTTTCCAGATAGGACGAGCTTCAATGTTCTCTTCATCAAGTTTTTTGCATATTTCTATTGGGTCAGCTTTTGAATCTTTATCAAGAAGAATACAAGAAAGCCAGAAATTTGGTTTTGAACACTTAAGAAAAGGATTCATTGTTACTTTATAACCCTCAAAAGCATCTTTATAACGGTTATATATTTTTTCTTTAAGGTCACGATGCTCTTCAACATGAATAAGCTGACCACGACCAATTCCTGCAACAATATTTGACATTCGGTAATTGTAACCGATTTCTTCGTGCTGATACCACAAAGCTTTTTCTCTTGACTGAGTAGCGAGTTTGAGTGCTTTATCTCTTAAATCCCTATCCTTAGTTAAAAGCATTCCACCACCCGATGTTGTGATGATTTTATTCCCGTTAAAACTTAAAATATTATATTCGCCAAACGTGCCGCACTTTTTACCCTTATATTCTGCAGAAAGAGCTTCGGCAGCATCTTCAATAAGAATTGCATTATGACGAGTGCAAACCTCTAAAATTTCATCCATCTTTGCAGGCGTACCATAAAGATGGGCTACTATTACTACCTTTGTACCAGGATATTTTTGAAATGCTTTTTCCAATGCCACTGGGCACATATTCCAAGTTTCTTCTTCTGAATCAATGAAAACCTGTTTCGCTCCAACATAAGATACTGGGTTTACTGTTGCAGCGAATGTTAAATCCGAGCAAAAAACTGTGTCACCATATTTTACACCCGCCAACACAATAGCGAGGTGAATTGCAGCAGTACCTGAAGCTAAAGCAACCGCATAGTATTTCTCGTTATTATAACTGAGATACTCAACCATTTCGGACTCAAATCCGTCGCAATTAAACCCTAATGGAGCAACCCAATTTCGGTCAAATGCTTCCTGAATAAAGTTCATTTCTTCATCATGCATTGTTGGTGATGAAAGAAAAATTCGTTTTTCCATTTTATGATGCCTCACAATTTTTTCATTCAAGTTAATGTGCACTATTTTATGTTTTTGTTCAAAAAAAGTCATAATTTCACACATATAAACACATTTTAAATGATAGCACAATTAAAAACATTTTTCAACATTAATTTTAAATTATGTTAACTTATTAGCGACTTCATACCCTTTTCAAATAAGTTTAGTATTCATTAAAAAATCTACATAATTTAAAATAAAAAAACGACACCCATCGAAACGATGAGTGTTGAAATATTTGAAATAATGAAATTATCTCTTTGAGAACTGTCTGAGCGTTAAGAAAACGATTCGGCGAATCGTTTTTAGCGAAGAGCACCGAGTGCTTTGCCGAGGTGCCCGAAAGACGAAAAGGGATAACCAACACTTGCACACTAAAAAACAGCACCCACTTGCGTGAGTGCTGCAATTTGATTTGATAATAAAGAAATTATCTCTTTGAGAACTGAGGTGCACGACGAGCGCCTTTGAGACCGTATTTCTTTCTTTCCTTCATTCTTGGGTCTCTTGTTAAGAAACCTGCCTTCTTGAGTTCAGGACGAAGATTTTCGTCATACTGAAGAAGAGCACGTGAAAGACCGTGACGGATAGCACCAGCCTGGCCTGTAACACCGCCGCCGCCTACACGGCAAACGATATCGAATTTATCAGCTGTTCCTGTAAGAGCAAGAGGCTGACGAACGATGAGTTTAAGTGTTTCAAGACCGAAATAATCGTCGATATCTCTGTCGTTGATTGTGATTTTACCTGTACCTGCATATACACGAACACGAGCTACAGATTTCTTTCTTCTACCAGTACCGTAGAAATATGGATTTGTTTCGTACATAATTTATAGCCTCCCTTTCTTAGAATTCTCTTGTTTCTGGCTTCTGAGCAGCATGCTTGTGCTCTGAACCACGGTATACACGAAGACGAGTAAGAGCTTCACGACCAATTACTGTATCAGGAATCATACCCTTAACAGCTTTTGTAACTGCGAACTCTGGCTTTGTTTGCATAAGAGTCTTATACTTAACTTCTTTCATGTTACCAACATAACCTGTGTGATGATAGTACATTTTCTGTTCAAGCTTGTTACCTGTAAGAACAACTTTCTCAGCATTGATGATGATTACGTGGTCACCACAGTCAGCGTGAGGAGTGAATGTTGGCTTGTGCTTACCTCTAAGAAGAACAGCAGCTTCAGCAGCTACGCTACCGAGAGTTTTGCCTGCTGCGTCAAGCACATACCAGTTACGGGTAATATCGCCCTTTTTTGGCATATAAGTTGACATAGAACTTTACCTCCGAATAATATTTTTTCATTGCTCGAGAATTATATCAAAGGAAAAGCACAATGTCAACATATTTTTTCGAAAATTTAATGAGATAAATATAAATCTTCATTTTTCTTTGTTTTTCTTTATTTTTTATATATTTTTCTTTGTTATTATTTTTGAAAATATTTGTTTACTTTTACATATATTTGATATAAAATATTGTAAAGTGTCACAAAGGAGGTTTTCAAGTGCAAAAGTTGTTAAGTCTTGTCCGTGCAGCAGTTGATAAATATAATATGATTGAAGATGGCGACAAAATCGGCGTTTGCGTTTCTGGTGGCAAAGACAGCGTTGTTATGCTTTTATGTCTTATCAACTTAAAGATATTTTATCCTAAAAAATTCGACCTTTGTGCCATTACACTTGACCCTGTTTTTCACGGCAAAAATGCAGACTATTCTGAAATCGAGAAAATCTGCAAAGATAACAACATCGAGTATTGCATAAAGAGAACTGAACTTTATCACATAATCTTTGAAGAGAGAAAAGAGAGTAATCCTTGCAGTTTGTGTGCGAGAATGCGTCGCGGACTACTTCACGACACAGCAAAGGAATTAGGTTGCAATAAAATAGCACTTGGCCACCACCTTGACGATGCCGCTGAAACTTTTATTATGAATTTGTTCGGCAATGGTCGTGCGGAATGCTTCTCACCTGTTTCATATCTTTCACGAAAAGATTTATATATGATTAGACCAATGGTATTTGCTTATGAAACTGACATTACAAGAGTTGCAAACAAAGAGAATGTACCTATTGTAAAAAGCGAGTGTCCCGCTGACGAAAAGACCAACAGAGAAGACACCAAAAATCTTCTTGCAGATTTAGAGAAACGCTACCCTGCTCTCCGTCAAAAAATTGTAGGTGGAATGCAAAGGGGCAACATAAGCAACTGGGGTACTGATGAGTAATACCCATTATATATAAAGTTATTGAAATTGGTAAAACAATGTGATAAAATCAATATATAAAGGAAAAGGGAGGTTATTCTATGGATATTCTTAACTGCAAACTTATTAAGGCAGAGGCAAAATCATTTATTAGTCAGGACAGAAAGTGGCTCACAATGGCACTTGCTTGTCTTCCATTAGTGTTAGTTAACGGCGCTATTTCGGGTGGTTTCAATTTTGTATTGAATTTTAGTGAAAATGGTGATGTTTCTTCTTCAAGTTTTTCAAGCGGTTCAAGCTTTGTAGCTTGGTTACTTGTTCCATTTATGATTGGTGCGGCAGGTTATTTTCTTAATCATCTTCGTGGAATGAATCCTGATTGGAAGAGCCTTTACCGTGAAGGTCTTGACAACTACGGCACATATTTCAAAGTTGGCGTAGTTACTGACATTTTTATAGCTCTTTGGACATTCTTACTTATCATTCCAGGTATCATTAAAACTTATGAATGGTATTTTGTTCATCAGATTATTCACGATAACCCAAATCTTGACGGAAAACAAGCAAGAGATTTGAGCAAGAGAATGACAGATGGTTTCAAATCAGACATCTTTATTATGAATCTTTCATTCTTCTTCTGGCTTATTCTTTCAGTATTAACACTTGGTATTGCTTATCTCTATGTTGGACCTTATATGGCTTGTACAAGTGCTATGTATTATGAAAACTTGAAGCACCATGCAATTATGAGCGGTATTGCAAGTCCTGAAGAATTTGGTATTCTTCCAGTTCAAGAAGAAACAGCAGAAACTGAATATGAAATCCCTGTTGTTCCAGCATATATAGATGAAATGATTGCTGAAATTTCAAATGAAGAAACAGATGAAATTCCAAGTGAAGAAGTAATTGAAGTTCCCATTGTTGAAGAAATCGTCGAAGAAGACGAAACAAATATAGAAGAATAAATTTCAGAATCGGGCATTAATAAGTGTCCGATTCTATTATCATATTTCGGAGGCGTTATATATGAAATATGTCGTAGTTTTATACGACGGAATGGCTGATTATCCCGTTCCACAATTTGATGGCAAGACACCTATGATGTTAGCAAAGAAGCCTAATTTTGACTCACTTGCAAAAAAAGGTACAGTTGGTCTTGTTAAGACTGTTCCTGACGGAATGAAACCAGGTAGTGACGTTGCTAATATGAGTGTTATGGGCTTTGACCCATCAATTTACTATACAGGCAGAAGTCCACTTGAAGCTGCAAGCATCGGTGTTGACCTTAAAGATACTGATGTTACTCTTCGCTGTAATGTGGTTACTCTTTCTGACGAAGAAAACTATGCAGATAAAACTATGGTTGACTATTGTGCAGACGATATTTCAACTGAAGAAGCTGAAAAGATTATTGCTACTGTGCAAGAACATTTTGGCAACGATATTTACAAGTTTTATAGTGGTGTCAGCTATCGTCATTGTCTTGTTTGGGATAACGGTACAACTGACCTTGGTAATATGACTCCCCCACATGATATTTCAGGCAGAGTTGTGGGCGAATATCTTTCAACAAGCGAAAACGCAACTGACCTTATCAGAATGATGAAAGAAAGTTACGATTTACTTAAAGACCACCCTGTTAATATTGAGAGAATCAAGAACGGCAAGCGTCCTGCAAACTCAATCTGGCTTTGGGGCGAAGGCAAAAAGCCTGCACTTTCACCTTTTGAAGAGTTATATGGTATTAAAGGTGCTGTAATTTCAGCGGTTGACTTGCTTAAAGGTATCGGCAAATGTGCTAAAATGGAAACACCTGATGTAGAAGGTGCAACAGGTTACATAGACACTAACTTTATTGGCAAAGCTCAGGCTGCAGTTGAAGCACTCAAAAACGGTTGCGACTATGCATACATTCACATTGAAGCTCCTGACGAATGTGGTCACAGACGCGAAGCAGAAAACAAAGTTCGTGCAATTGAAATTATTGACGAACAGGTATTGCCAATAATTTTTGACGGTTTGAAAGATTATGATGACTACAAGATTATGGTTCTTCCTGACCACCCAACACCTATTGTTACTGCAACTCACGCATCTGACCCTGTTCCGTTTATGATTTATCATAAGAATAATGAGGTTAATGGTGTTGATACAATCAACGAAGAAACAGCAAAGGCAACAGGACTTTTTGTTGAAAGTGGCGTTGCACTCATGAAGAAATTTTTGGAGGACTAATTAAATGAGTTATAACAGAGATACAATTTGCGTTCAGGGTGCTTACAAGCCTCAGAACGGTGAGCCAAGAGTACTCCCAATTGTACAGAGTACAACATTTAAATATGATACAAGTGAGGCTATGGCAAAGCTTTTTGACCTTGAGCCCGGTTATATGTACACTCGTCTTGCAAACCCTACAAGTGATGCAGTAGCACAGAAAATTACAATGCTTGAAGGTGGCGTTGCAGGTGTTCTTACATCTTCAGGTCAGGCTGCGAACTTCTTCTCACTTATTAATATTATGGGTGCTGGCGACCACTTTGTTAGTGCTGCTACAATTTACGGTGGTACATTCAACCTTTTCAATGTTACAATGAGAAAACTTGGCATTGATGTTACATTCGTTGACCCAAATGCAAGTGAAGAAGAAATTCAGGCTGCATTCAAGCCTAACACAAAGGCACTTTTCGGTGAAACTATCGCAAACCCATCACTTGATATTCTTGACATTGAGAAATTTGCAAAGGTTGCACATGCTAACGGTGTTCCACTTATTATTGACAACACATTCCCAACACCAATTAACTGCCGTCCATTTGAGTTCGGTGCTGACATTGTTACACATTCAACAACAAAGTATATGGAAGGTCACGCTAACATTATCGGCGGTGCAGTTATTGATAGCGGTAACTTTGACTGGGAACAGAATGACAAATTTCCAGGTCTTACACAGCCAGATGAAAGCTATCACGGTGCAGTTTATACAAAGGATTTCGGCAAAGCAGGTTATGTTACAAAAATCGTTGCACAACTTCTTCGTGACTACGGTTCAACTCCTGCTCCACAGAATTCATACTATCTTAACTTAGGTCTTGAGACTCTCCATCTCCGTATGGAAAGACATTGCTCTAATGCTCTTGCAGTTGCTAAATATCTTGAAAGCAATGACAAGATTTCTTGGGTTAACTACCCTGCTCTCCCCGGCAACAAGTATTATGACCTTGTTCAGAAATACATGCCAAATGGCACTTGTGGTGTTGTTTCATTCGGTGTTAAGGGTGGCAGAGATGCTGCTGAAAAGTTTATGAATTCACTTAAGCTTGCAGCAGTTGTTACTCACGTTGCGGATGCTAGAACTTGTGTGCTTCACCCTGCTTCTTCAACTCACAGACAGTTAAGCGACCAAGAGTTAGTTGAATGTGGTGTATCACCTGACCTTATCAGATTCTCAGTTGGTATTGAGAATGTAGATGACATTATCGCAGACATTGAACAGGCACTCAGCAATATATAAATGCAAAATGCAAAGCGCAAAATTAAAGGGACGATTTAATCGTCCCTTTTTATTTTATAATTATTATATTTTATGGTTTTGCTGGTCTTGCTGGTTTATAACTACAAGTTCCACAAATTCTGTCACCTGCGTCACCCGCTGCTGTTACGATATAACCATGTTCATTAAGACCTGTTGGAATATACTGTGCTGCATAAATTTTAACATCAGGGTGCTTTTCATAGAGAAGTTTAACACCAACATCAGATGCGAAAATACACATTACCTTAATATTTGTACATCCTTCTTTTTTAAGGTAATCGATTGATGCATCAACACTACCACCTGTTGCAAGAGCAGGGTCAACAATAACTACAGGACCCTTTGCAATGTCAACTGGCATTTTATAGTAATAAGTTACAGGCAACAAAGTTTTTTCGTCTCTGTAAAGACCGATATGACCTACCTTGGCAGTTGGAGAAAGTCGACGAAGACCTTCAACCATACCAAGCCCTGCACGAAGAATTGGAACAATTGTGAAATCCTCTGCAAGTACAGGAGAGTCAAAATCTGCAAGTGGTGCCTGAATTGGTACTAATTTTGTTTTAAGGTCTTTAAGTGCCTCATAACCCATAAGCATTGTAAGCTCATCAACAATTTCGCAGAATTCCTTTGACCCTGTGTTAATATCACAAAGGTGTGTTACTTTATGAGCAACCAAAGGATGGTCGTTAAAGCTAGTTAAATTCTTTGTAAAATCTGACATAATAACGCCTCATTTCAAAATACTTTATCTTATTCATAATAACATATTTATATGTTTTTGGCAAGATATTTACAAATTGACACTAAAAATTGCGTATGATATAATTATTTTGTAGAAACCATATTAAAGGAGCAATATTATGGCTAAAATTATTGTTAGCGGTTGTCTTTTAGGTTGCGATTGCCGTTATAAAGGTGACAACTGCAAATGTGACGAATTATTGGCATTAGCAAACACACATACACTTATTCCTGTTTGTCCTGAACAGTTAGGTGGACTTTCAACACCCCGTGACCCTGCTGAAATTGTTGGTGACAAGGTTATAAGCAACCACGGCAATGATGTTACCTATGAATATACAAAAGGCGCAGAATTGGCTCTTTATATTGCTAAAATCAACAATGCTGATGCAGTTGTTTTCAAAGCAAACAGTCCTTCATGTGGCAAGGGTGTAATTTATGATGGCACATTCACCGGCAACAAAACAGATGGTAATGGCGTTGCAGCTGAATTATTCTTGAAAGAAGGATTTTCAGTATTTACAGAAAACGAGATAAATCAACTTAAAAATTTATTATAAAACACAATTTGAGTTTTTATTAAAATTATTGACAAAAAACCACAATATATGGTATACTACACAGGATGACTTGACAATATTAAATATTGCAAAAAATATCGGCAAGATAAGTGTGTAGCATATTACATAAGCTTTCTGTTGCATATGAACCTTGTCTGTATTGACAAGGTTTTTATTTTTGTTGTCGGGCACAATATTTTAAGAGGAGTTGTTCTTATGAAACTCATTTATGATGTAAACGACCGCCCAGGTTTAAGCAAAACTCTGCTCTTTGCATTCCAGCAGATGATTGCTATTATGGCGGCAACATTGCTTGTTCCAATGCTTATGTCAGGCTTTGCTATGAGCAACGGCAACACACTTTCTTTTGACCCTGCTGCAGCACTTTTCGGTGCAGGTATCGGTACACTTTTCTACACATTTGCTACTAAGCGCAAGAGTCCTGTTTTCCTTGGTTCTTCTTTCACATTCCTTGGCGCTTATGCAGCAATTATCGGTATGAACTATGGCTATTGGGGTGTTATTATCGGTATCACTCTTGCTGGTCTTGTTTATGTTGTACTTGCAGTTATTATCAAACTTGTTGGTTCAGATTGGGTTAACAAGCTTATGCCTGCTGTAATTGCCGGCCCTATTGTTACTATTATCGGTCTTTCACTTTCAAGCACAGCTACTGGTTGGATGTCAACTAATGGTGGTGCTGATTATAGCCTTGTAACAATTCTCGTTGGTGCAATTACATTCTTTGCTATTGTTATTGTATCTGTTAAGGGTTCAAAAAATCTTCGCCTTATTCCTTTCATTATCGGTGTTGGCGCAGGTTATATTGTTGCTCTTATTCTCACTCTTATCGGCAACGCTGCTGATATTGCTGCTCTTCAAATTTTGAGCTTTGACTCATTCAAAGCAGCATTTGACCCATTCACAATTCAGTCAATCGTTGATTATCCTAAGTTCACATTCCTTAAGGCTATGACTGAAAACGTTGAAGGTGTTCTTCCTATTGATGCAACAGCTGTTGGTAACATTGCTATCACATTCGTTCCAATCGCTATTGTTGAACTTGCACAGCACATTGCTGACCACAAGAACCTTGGTAACCTTATCGGTAAGGACCTCATCAAAGACCCTGGTCTTGACAGAACACTTATCGGTGACGGTGTAGGTTCAATTATCGGTGGTTTCTTCGGTGGTGCTGCTAACACAACATACGGCGAATCAATCGGTTGTGTTGCTATCACAAAGAACGCTTCTGTTATTTCAATCATCACAGCTGGTTTTGGTTGTATGATTCTTTCATTCTTCACCCCATTCGTTGCTCTTATCAACTCAATTCCTAAGTGCGTAATGGGTGGCGCTTGCGTTGCTCTTTATGGTCTTATTGCAGTTTCAGGTCTTTCAATGCTTAAAGATGTTGACCTTGGAAAGAGCAAGAATCTCTATATTGTAAGTGCAATTCTTGTTATCGGTATCGGTGGTCTTTCACTTAACTTTGGTTTCAACCCAATTACAAACGGACCACTTGTTCAGGTTACAGCTCTTGCAACTGCTCTCATCTTCGGTATTATCACTAACTTAATCGTTAGCACAGGTAAAGATAAAAGCGAAGAAGACGATGCTGAATAATCAGTAATTAAATAAAATCCCCGTAGATATTCTACGGGGATTTTATTTTTTCACAAGTTGACTTTTATAACTTATTAAACTATAATTATTTAAAGACTTCAAGTGAGGTGCTTTTATGGAAAATATGAATAAAAAGAAAATCTCACTTGATGAGATTCACCCTATAATCAAAGAAAAACTTGATAATAACGGAACTGTTCAATTACCAATTACAGGTACAAGTATGATTCCCCTTCTTGTTTGGGGCAGGGACAGTGTTGAATTAGTTAAGTGCGAAGATGCACAAAAATATGATATTATCTTCTATCGTCGTGACAATGGTCAATTTGTATTGCACAGAATAGTTGACAAAGACGAAAACGGCTTTATACTTTGTGGTGATAATCAATGGGTTAAGGAATTTGGAATCCAAGACCGACACATAATTGGTATTGTAAATTCAATTACACGAAACGGCAAAAAAATAGATGTTGAAAATAGCCTTTATAAGTTTTATAGCAAACTTTGGACAGCAATTCTACCTTTAAGAAGATATTTCTTATTTATAATAAGAAGAATAGTTAAACCACAAAACAAAAAGCAGTAGTCACATGACTACTGCTTAATTATTTTATTTACTTACCCGCAACTTCGTTTACGCACTTAACAAATGTTTCGGCAACATATTTTACCTCATCATCTGTGAGACGGGTATGAAGCGGAAGACTTATTTCATTCTTAAACTGATTATAAGCATTAGGATAATCTTCAATCTTGAATCCAAGTGCTTTATAACCTGTCATCATTGGCAAAGGTTTATAATGAACATTACATGCAATATTGTTCTCTGCCATTTTTATAATAATTTCATTTCTTTGTTCAGGTGTGATACCTGGCACTCTTGTAAGATAAAGATGACCACTTGACTTGCTATCAGCTGTTTTATGAGCAAGTGTCTGAATACCAACCTTATGAAGCACTTCGTCATACATTCCAATAATCTCGTGACGGCGTTCAACCATACCCTTATATCTTGAAAGCTGAACAAGTCCGATTGCACCCATAATATCTGTCATATTACACTTATACGCAAGAGAAACAATGTCATATTCCCAAGCACCTAACTGTGTTTTTGCAAGGGCATCTTTTGACTGACCATGTAATGAGAGAAGCTGATACTGCTTGTAAATCCATTCATTATCAATTCCGTCAAGATTCTTCCATGTGATTGCGCCACCTTCAGCTGTAGTTAAATTTTTAACTGCATGAAAACTGAATGATGTGAAATCGGCAACACTACCTGCCATTTTACCTTTTTGCTCTGCACCAAAAACATGTGCACCATCTGCAATAACCGCAACTCTACCGATTGCTTTTTGCATATCGTTTACAGGTGTGAAAAGTTCTTTCTTTTCTTCTACAACTGCGAAAAGTTTTTCATAGTCGCACATTACGCCACCAAGGTCAACTGGAATAATTGCTTTTGTTTTTTCTGTAATTGCATCACCAAGTTTTGAATAGTCAATTTCAAATGATTCAGGAGCACTATCAACCAACACGATTGTTGCACCAATATGCTCAATAACACTTGCAGATGCAGTATATGTATAGGCACAAGTAATAACCTCATCGCCACGACCAATGCCTAAAAGTCTTAATGTCATTTCAAGTGCTGCTGTAGCCGAATTGAAGCATACTGCTCTTTCTGTGCCACAGAAATCTGCAATTTGTCTTTCAAATTCTTTTACTTTTGGGCCTGTTGTAATCCAACCAGATTTAACTGCAGCCGCTGCTGCTTGAGCCTCTTCATCTGTCATATCAGGTGGTGAAAAAGGAATATTAAACATAAATAATTACCTTCTTTTAAATTAATTTTTATATCAATACAAAACATAAATATACATTTATAATATACCATATTCAAAATATATTTGTCAACGAAATCACTAGTGTTATTTGACATACACACTAAAATATGATAAAGTTTATTGAGTACAATTTTAATGGAAGGAGTTTTCAAGATATGGTAGATTACCAGCTTATAAGCATTGTAAAATCCATCTTCAATAAAGATTATAATAAAATAGATATTGCAGATTGGAAGTCATTGGCAATTTCTGCTCGTTCGAGCGGTCTGCTACCCTGCCTTGCTTATTATTATCAATCACTACCTGACGAGAGAAAGCCTTCAGAAGAAATTACTGCTTTTTTCAAAAAGAATCTCATCAAATCAACTGTTGTTGGAACAAATCAGCTTTCAGCCGTTTATGAAATGCAACAAGTATTTGAAGCAAACAAGATTTATAACCTTGTTGTTAAAGGTGCAAAGACAAAAACAAGATATCCCGATGAAGTTCTTCGTTCAATGGGTGATATTGATATTCTTTATAAACCTGAGCAACACAAAGAATTTTATAATCTTATGATGAATTCTTTGGGCTATGAAGATTTTCAGGAAGGCAGAAAAAACGATACCTATACCAAAAACAAAATTATTATGGTTGAGGCTCACCGTCAACTTGTTTCAACGGAATCTGAATATATTGATTATCTTAACACTGTTTGGAAAAGAGCTATACCTTGTCAAAATTGCGAATACACCTATGAAATGACAATTGAAGATGAATTTATATACAATATTATTCACCTTGTTGAGCATTTTAAAAATGGTGGTGTTGGAATCCGTTTCATAATGGATATATGGGTTTATAATCAAATTGATATGAACATTGACTATTTAAATAAATCACTTGAAAAACTAGGTCTACTTAACTTTTATACAACTATCTCACAACTTGCTGATTACTGGTTTGGTGACGGCGAGAGTACAGAATTGCTTGAAAAACTTGGCGAATTTATATGCTCAAGTGGTATTTTCGGCAATCATGAAAATGTTTCAGCAATGGCAATTGAAGATGGCAGCAAAATAAAAACTATAATAAAAGTTTGTTTTCCAAGTTACAAAGATATGACAACTATGTTTTTATGGTTAAAGAAATATCCATTTTTATTGCCTATTGCGTGGTTGATTAGAGCATTTAGAAGTCTTACTAAAAGAAAAAACAATGTCAAAGTGCAATTAAATGTCATCAAAAATGGTGATGTAGAAAAAAACAAAGAAATTAAAGCCTTTTATAAAAAATGTGGGCTTGAATAAAATAAAACCTCTTCGTTTGACGAAGAGGTTTTATTTTATATTAATTTTTTCTCCAAACCATTTTATCAACTACACCTGTATATGACTGAATAAGTTTAACAACTTTGGTTGAAACATTTTCGTCGATATAATCAGGTACAGGAATACCATTTTCGCCATTAACATTAAGACTAACTGCAGTGTCAATTGCTTGAAGGAGTGATTTTTCGTCTATACCTGCAAGTACAAAGCAAGCCTTATCAAGTGCCTCAGGTCTTTCTGTTGAAGTGCGAATGCAAACTGCTGGGAAAGGATGTCCAACAGATGTAAAGAATGAACTTTCTTCTGGCAATGTACCACTATCAGAAACCACCGCAAAGGCATTCATCTGCAAGCAGTTATAATCATGGAATCCAAGTGGCTCATGCATTACTACGCGGCTATCAAGCTTAAAGCCTGTTGATTCAAGTCGCTTTTTGCTTCTTGGGTGACAAGAATAAAGAATTGGCATATCATATTTTTCAGCGGTCTTATTAATTGCGTTGAAAAGTGATAAGAAATTCTTTTCTGTGTCAATATTTTCTTCACGATGTGCTGAAAGGAGAATATATTTACCCTTTTCAAGACCGAGTTTTGAGTGAATGTCAGACGCTTCGATTTTTTCGAGATTGTTATGAAGAACTTCTGCCATTGGTGAGCCTGTTACATAAATTCTTTCCTTTGGAAGTCCACACTCATGAAGATATTTTCTTGCATGTTCTGAATAAGCAAGGTTAACATCTGAAATAATGTCAACAATTCTTCTGTTTGTTTCTTCAGGAAGGCATTCATCCTTACAACGATTACCTGCTTCCATGTGGAAAATTGGAATATGAAGTCTTTTTGCAGCGATTGCTGAAAGACAAGAGTTTGTGTCACCAAGAATGAGCAATGCATCTGGCTTAATCTCATTCATAAGTTTATATGAGCAGTTAATGATATTACCAACCGTTGCACCAAGGTCGTCACCTACTGCATCCATATAAACCCCAGGGTCTGCAAGTTGCAAGTCCTTGAAGAATACACCATTAAGATTATAGTCATAATTTTGACCTGTATGTGCTAAAATGCAATCAAAATACTGACGGCTTTTATTTATTACGGCAGCAAGACGAATGATTTCAGGACGAGTGCCTACGATAATCAAAAGTTTCAACTTGCCGTTATCTTGAAATTTAATATCTGAATAGTCTAATTTCATATATGTTATCTCCTTTGTGAAGAAAATATCTTTTTATACTTCGATAGTCAAAGTTTGAGATAAAATTGTTCACAGTGCATTTTGAAGTGAGCGGTGCTGTACGATTTGTACCGCCCCGAACGAAAAATGTGCTGTGGACGATTTTAGCCAAACTTAAACCTCCAAAAAGAAAGTATCAGGATGTGACGGGTCAAACTGTTCGTTAGCCCACATAACTGTAACAAGATTTTCAGTTTCACTCAAATTAATGATGTTATGAGTGTAACCCGGCAACATGTGAATTGCCTGAATCTTATCCCCTGTTACTTCAAAATTAAGCACTTCATCGCTATCAACTTTTCTCATTTGAATAAGACCGTGACCATTTACAACAATGAAGAATTCCCATTTTGTATGGTGCCAATGCTGACCTTTGGTAATACCAGGCTTTGAAATATTAACGCTGAACTGACCGCATTTTTCTGTTTTTAAAAGTTCAGTAAACGAACCTCTGTCATCACAATTCATTTTCAAATCAAAAATTGCTTTATCCTTTGGAAGATATGAAAGATATGTAGAATAAAGCTTTTTAGCAAATGAGTTGTAAGGAATTTCAGGCATCAAAAGTGTCTTTGGCTGATTCTTAAATGCTTCAAGAAGTTCAACAATTTCACCCAAAGTAACCTTATGTGTAATTGGTGCTGCACAATATTTACCATTGTCGCACAAAACTGTATCAATACCGTTAAATTCGCAATGATGCTCTTCACCCTCTAAAGCTAACAGCATTTCATCAACTAAATCGTCAATATACAATAATTCAAGCTGAACCGACGGGTCATTAACAGTAATTTCCAAATCATTTGCAATATTGTTGCAGAATGTTGCAACTGCACTGTTATAATTTGGTCTACACCATTTACCAAAAAGATTAGGAAAACGATAAACAAGTACCTTTGCACCTGTTTCATCAGCATAATCAAAAAACAAGTCTTCCCCTGCTTTTTTACTTCTGCCATATTCGCTATCATATCTGCCAATGAGTGTTGCCTGAATTGAAGAAGACAACACAACAGGACAGGTATTGTTATATTTTTTCAAAGCATTGAGAAGTGTTGATGCAAAGCCAAAATTACCCTGCATAAATTCTTCTGTATTTTGTGGACGGTTTACACCTGCAAGGTTAAAGATAAAATCAGCATTTTTGCAAGCCTCTTCTAATAAATCTGCTGATGAATCAATATCATAAGAATATATTTCTTCAATATTAAGGTTTGGATGAGTTCTATCTTTACCATCTTTGATATTCTGCAATGCAGCCACAAGATTTTTGCCGACAAAGCCCTTTGCCCCTGTAACTAATATTTTCATATTATTTCTCCCAGTTAGCAAGTTCGTTCTGGATATATGAAAGAGTTAAGAGTTTTGCTTTAACTTCTTCAACGGTCATGAGTGTTGTATTATTTGAGTCAAACTCTGAAAGTTGTGTGCGCTCAACATCACCATCTTTGAAATACTTATCATAGTTAAGGCCACGCTTGTCTGCAGGTACACGATAGAAGTTGCCCATATCAATAGCGTTTGCACACTCTTCATTAGTGAGAAGTGTTTCATACATTTTTTCACCATGACGGATACCGATAACTTTAATTTCTGTTTCAGGTGCGAAAAGTTCTTTTACTGCTTCTGCTAATACTTCAATAGTACAAGCAGGCGCTTTCTGAACAAGAATGTCACCGCTTTCGCCGTTTTCAAATGCGAAAAGAACAAGGTCAACAGCTTCTTCAAGGCTCATTACAAAACGAGTCATATCTGTTGCTGTGATTGTGATTGGCTTGCCTGCTTTAATCTGGTCAATCCAAAGTGGAACAACTGAACCACGTGAGCAAAGAACATTACCATAACGAGTACAGCAAATCTTAGTTTTTTCAGGTGAAACTGTTCTTGACTTAGCAACAACAACCTTTTCCATCATAGCTTTTGATGTACCCATAGCGTTTACAGGGTAAGCAGCCTTATCTGTTGAAAGGCAGATTACTGTTTTAACGCCTGCTTCGATTGCTGCTGTAAGAACATTATCTGTACCAAGAACATTAGTTTTAACTGCTTCAACCGGAAAAAACTCGCACGACGGAACTTGTTTAAGTGCCGCAGCATGAAAAACGTAGTCAACACCATACATTGCACCTTTAAGTGACTGTAAATCTCTTACATCACCGATGTAAAATCTGAGTTTATCTGCAACTTCAGGCATATTCTGCTGAAACTCATGGCGCATATCATCCTGCTTTTTCTCGTCACGAGAGAAAACACGGATTTCACCGATATCAGTTGTTAAGAATCTTTTGAGAACTGTGTTACCGAATGAACCGGTACCACCTGTAATCATAAGTGTTTTGTTT
>JAZQWV010000002.1:0-4182 GCA_045632525.1 Candidatus Fimenecus sp. | reverse complement strand
CCCTGACTTGCAAAGCAATATTCACAGTTCAAATTGCTAGTGTGAGCAACGTGAAGACAAAGAGCTTTGATTACTGTATTTCTGTTCTTGTAATCGAAAGCCATACCCTCATAAGTGTCAGGGGTATAAAGCTTTCCATTTTCTTCAAGTGTCTTAACGTCAGAAATACAATCAAGAACATCTTGCTCTGTAATTTCTTCACTCTTATATGTATCAAGAATGTACTTTACAATCTCGTCTGTTGTCTTGTCCTTATACATTGCAATAATGTCATAAGCAACTTCGTCAACCACATGAACAGACCCCGAGCAAGTGTCAAGCACAATGTTATATCCGTTTAATTTATATTGATGTACCATAAAAACATCCTTCTCAACAAAAAACAGGTAATACAAATGCATTACCTGCTTTCAGCATTAGATTTTTAATTTCTTATTTGCTTTCAACGTTTTCGCACTGCTGATTAGCAACACCACAAGATGTCTTGCAAGCTGACTGGCAAGATGTCTGGCATTCGCCACAACCGCCTTTAACTGCGCTTTCCTGAAGGTTTCTTGTTTCGATAGTCTTAATTCTTTCCATGATAATATCTCCTATCTGAATAGTTTCAAATATTTACAAAAAAAGTATATCATAAGCGCCATTGACTGTCAAGTGAATAATTATTATAATATATTTGAAACAAAACACATTTTTTGGCACTCTTATATATTAAAAGGGGAGATAAAAAATGAAAAAATTACTTTTAATTATCACATCAATAGTTTTGATTTTTACAATTTTTTTCATCGCTTGGGTGAATTACCAACCAACAAAAACATCTTATTTTGTTGGTTGCGTTGAAAGTACAATAAACACTGAAAACTTACCTGAAGTTATTGGAGTTAATGATTATGTTTTTGTGGGTCGTGTTGATGAAATCTATGATTATAATCACGACAGATTTTTTCATAAATTCCCTGAAATAATTGACTATTATAGTGGTCCATTTACCGAGTGTAAAGTAACTGTAATCGAGAGTATTAAAGGAAATATCCCAAAAGATAGTCAGGTTTCATATTATAAAGTTGGTGGTGTGAATTGGTTTCGCACAAGCATTTATCTTCCAGCAGAAGAAGGAAAAACGGATTATTATCCTGAAGTGGGCAAATATTATATCTTCCGTGGTAGTGCACATCCCGATGGCACTATAACAGGTGGTGGAACTTATAGCACAGATTTGCTTGAAGATGGTTTCAATGATACCAATTATCAAGAGTCTGCAATTTATAAAGAATGGGTTACAGCTTATGAAAATCAAGTTACAGAAAATGCAACTTCACCACATTATTTGTGTAGTGCAGATATAGATTACGGCGATGGCACATATAATGCAGAAATCTATGAAGAATACAATGAACAGAAAGAAGCAAAAGGCAGTAGCATAGATGAAAAATATTATAAAGCAGTTAAAGATGGCAATCCAAAAATAAAATAAAAACAAAAGGGAGTTTATACTCCCTTTTTTTATGTAAAAATATGAAAAAACATCTATTATTTTTTGAAATTTTATGATATGATATTAAATGTATAACTATGTTTATTAGATTTTGAAAGAAGATGACTTTTTAATGTCAAAAAAATGTGATGTGCTCATAGTCGGTTGCGGTGTCGCAGGGCTTAATACAGCACTTTCATTACCAGAAAATCTTAATATTATAATCCTTGCAAAAAAGGGCAACACAGATTCAAACTCATCACTTGCACAAGGTGGCGTTGCTGCAGTTCTCGACTTGGAAAATGACAGTTATGAATTGCATATCAATGACACAATGATTGCAGGTAAACAGGCAAACGATATTGATGCTGTTACTGTTCTTGTAGAAGAAGGACCAGACGAAGTCCGCAAAATTATCGAATATGGCGTTGAGTTTGACAAACGACCTGACGGTGAACTAAATATGACTCTCGAAGGTGGTCATTGCAGACGAAGAATCGTTCACCATAAAGATACAACGGGCGCTGAAATGGTTCGTGCAATGGTTCTTGAAGCACAAAAGAGAAAGAACATCACCATAATTGAAAATACACCAGTTTTCAAGCTCACAAGAGTAAAAAGTGGTATTTGTGCTCATGTTCTCACAGACGACGGACAAGACCAGATTTTCTCTTCATATTGCGTTCTCGCAACGGGTGGTATCGGTCGTGTTTATAAATACACAACAAACCCAAAGGTTGCAACGGGTGACGGTGTCCGTCTTGCATTTGAACTTGGTGCTCGAATTAAAGATTTAAGTTATGTTCAGTTCCACCCAACTGCTTTTAATTCTGACGAAAATGAGCAGTTTTTAATCAGTGAAGCAGTTCGTGGCGAGGGTGCTTATCTTCTCAACTGTAATAAAGAAAGATTTATGCATCGTTATGACGAAAGACTTGAACTTGCCCCTCGTGATGTTGTTTCAAAGTCAATTATCATTGAATCCCGTCGCACAGGTAGCAACAATTTTTATCTTGATATTACTCACCGTGAAAAAGAATATCTCTTAAACCGCTTCCCCGGTATTCATAAAGGCTGTTTGAGATATAATGTTGATATCACAAAGGATTTGATTCCGATTTTCCCTTGTCAGCATTATTTGATGGGTGGCATTGAAGTTGATTTGAATTCTCGCACAACAATTTCAAGACTCTATGCAGTTGGTGAATGTGCAAATACGGGTGTTCACGGCAAAAACCGACTTGCAAGTAACTCATTACTTGAAGCACTTGTATTCGGTAAGCGTTGCGCAGATGATATAATTCGTTGTATCGATATGAAATATCCTGAAGTGCAGATTACTGAAATTGAAAGTGAAGACCTTGACGGTGCACCACTTATGAAGGGCGTGCGCACAGAAATTCGCAATATTATGCAACGTTCATATTTCGTAATGCCTGCTAATGAAGACGCGGTGCGAAATGGTTATAAGCGTGTCCGCGAAATATTAACCCGACTTAAAAATGGTAAATTTAAAATTACTTCCGACTACTGTGAAGCGTTAAGCCTTGCAACAGTTGCCTATATAATTCTCAAGGAGGTCAATGACCAATGAAATTAAATCAGTTTTATGTTGATAATTTAATCAAAGAAGCAATCGCAGAAGATATTAACTATATCGATGTTTCAGCGGATTACTTAATCCCTGAAAATCAGAGAAATGACTCATATTTTGTAGCAAAAGCAGACGGCGTGCTTTGCGGTCTCGATATTGCAATGAGAGTGTTTACACTTCTTGATGATACCTTCACATATACTGTTTATAAAAATGATGGTGATGAGGTAAAAGCAGGGGACTTAATCGTTGAATTTAATGGTAAAACTGCTTGTCTTTTAAAGGGTGAAAGAACAGCACTCAATATCATTCAGCATATGTCAGGTATCGCAACTGCTACAAATAAAGCGGTTAAACTTGTTGAAGGCACAAACGCATCTGTAACAGATACAAGAAAAACACTTCCTGGACTTCGTGCTATTCAAAAATATGCAGTAGTTTGTGGTGGTGGCAAAAACCATAGATACAATTTGTCTGATGGTGCAATGCTTAAGGATAACCACATTGACGCAGGCGGCGGAATCACAAATGCAGTTGCAATTCTTCGTTCTAAACTTGGTCATATGGTTAAAATCGAGGTTGAAACTCGAAACTTCCAAGAAGTAAAAGAAGCAGTAGAAGCAGGCGCAGACATCATTATGCTTGACAATATGACAAACGAGCAGATGAAGGAATGTGTAGAATACATTGACGGCAGAGCAAAGACCGAAGCATCAGGTAACATCACTCTCGATAATATTGCAGATGTTGCAAAAACAGGTGTTGATATTATCTCTCTCGGTGCATTAACTCACTCTGTAAAAGCATTTGATATCTCAATGAAAATGAAATAAACCTATGAATTTTAACGAATCAGTAGAATACATTCACTCTCTGTTGACTTTTGGAATCAAACCGGGACTTGAGCGCATTTCAATGTTATTGGACTTGCTTGATAATCCACAAAATAAGCTTAAAATTGTGCATATTGCAGGCACAAACGGCAAAGGCTCAACATCCACAATGATTTCTATTATGCTCATAGCAGAGGGATACAAAACAGGGCTTTTCACTTCACCCTATGTTATAGATTTTTGCGAAAGAATACAAATCAACGGTGAAAATGTTGATA
>JAZQWV010000001.1:0-3010 GCA_045632525.1 Candidatus Fimenecus sp. | reverse complement strand
TTCCACTCCCGTAAGCCCGGAATTGCTACCGGCAGGCGAAAATGAGGAAATAAACAGTACCGAAGAGGTCGTAGGTCCGTACGAACTGCACGATTTTTTCCTGTACCACTTCATACGCTATGGAGCAACTCCCCAAAGAATGCTGGATATGGCTATCCTCGCTTTTGCCGGTTTCTACGATGAAACCATCATCAAGCATTGGCTTTCCATTTTCATTCGTAGATTTTTTTTCCAGCAGTTCAAACGCTCCTGTATGCCCGATGGTTCTAAAGTTGGCAGTGTATCTCTTAGTCCCCGTGGTGACTGGCGAATGCCAAGTGATGCATGTTGTAAATTATGGTTAGATAAAATATAAAAAAGCTACAAACATCGAATACCGGAGAAATATATGTAATTTAAATCAAACTAATGATTTTCATATGGGAAGTAATCAATTTGATGAAATAGATGAAAAAATCCTTCAAATATTGGCGAGGAATGGCAATATTCCTTTTCAAGAAGTCGCCCGTGTGTGTGGAGTATCGGGTACAACCATCCATACTCGTGTAAAACGACTTACTTCATTAGGGGTTATTCAAGGCTCTAAATACATCATCAATCCTGCAAAAATCGGTTATGACACCTATGCTTATGTAGGGCTTACGCTTAAAGATGATTCCCGTTTTGAGAGTGTTGTCGAAGCCTTAAAGTCTAATCCTGAAATTGTCGAGGTTCATTGTACGAATGAAGCTTATGACTTGTTTGTAAAAATTTATACAAGAAACAACGAACATTTGCTTGCATTGATTCAAACACAGCTAAAACCTCTCGGATTATCTTAGTCAAAAATTATAATTTCATTCAAGGTCGTGTACAATAAACAACTGACAATGCTTCCTAAATAATTCAATCATTTCAAAATGC
This sequence comes from Candidatus Fimenecus sp., assembly GCA_045632525.1. Classification (GTDB taxonomy): domain Bacteria; phylum Bacillota; class Clostridia; order Oscillospirales; family Acutalibacteraceae; genus Fimenecus. The sequence goes on along the minus strand of JAZQWV010000001.1, from coordinate 2,107 downwards.
GTCTTAATCTATGAGCCATCAATTTGAAATAGCCAAACAGATTGTTGAGGAAACTTGTCCTCATCGGAAATTGCAATTGGAAAACATACGTTTGTTTGCCAATATCATTCAATGCAAGAAATATCACAAAGGGGATATTATTTGGGGTGAAGGTGAAGTATGCAATAGCTTGTTATATATCGAACAAGGATTGTTACGACAGTATTACGTCAAGCACGGAAAAAATGTAACGGAGCATCTTTCATGCGAAGGAAACGGTGTCGTCTGGTGCATTGAAAGTTATTTTCATCGGACACCCACACATTTGTCGATGGAAGCATTAGAGCCGAGTGTGGTGTGGGAAATTCCACGTGACTTGATGGAAGACATATCGGATACGAATTGTGACATATCCTATCTGTACAGACGTTTTTTCGAGGATTCCCTGATACTTTCACAGGTGAAAGCGGATATGCTCCGCTTCGAATCGGCAAAGGAAAGATATTCAAGACTAATGCAACTTTTCCCAGAAATCATAAAGAGAGCTCCTCTCACGTACATTGCTTCTTATCTTCAAATGTCTTTGGAAACATTGAGTCGGGTCCGTTCATCGATGACATAAACCAAGAGCCTGTCTAACAAGTCTTAAAAAATGAAAATCACCTCGTCTGTATTGAAGGAGTGAAATCGTAAAAATTGAACTTATTAAACAAACTCTTAAAAATCAGAACCAAAGTCTAGTAAACAATAGTTTTGTTCTGTGCTAAAAAATCAGAAGTGCTCATTATATAAGGATTTAATCCTTTGTTTTGTATTTGAGTATTCAATATACGCAAATACTTTTTATATTGAGTTTCACTTAATGTTATTTTCATCAGTTTCATACTGCCATATACTGCTTCATTCAAGTATTTAATCCGTCGTTCACCCTTACAATACTTGGCACTATTCATTTTGTCTGCAAAGAAGTCTATAGCATTTGCTACATCATCGTATTGATTGGAACTCAACTCTAAGTATCGGGCCAATTCAGGAAGATGCATTTTCATATTCCAATCAGTGATTTCCAATTTCTTCTGTGAGAAACATACGGTTGATAAGCTTAAAACCGCAAATACGGATACAAACAATCTTTTCATACCTAAATAAATTTGCTCTCTTTTTGACAAAAGAGAAAGTTAATACCTATTAATGATTGCCTATGTTTACTGTTTAATAGTTATCCTTAAATATTAATTGTTTTTTATAGGATTCATACCCGTTGGGCACCAAAAGTTTATTTTACTACAATTATTAGTAGTATTCAAGTCCGCAGAAAAATCTGTAAAAACAGTCTTCATAAAATATACAATCTTTTTCATACTTCTAATTTTTTTTGTTCTTCTTATTGAAATTTCAGTTAATAATACCTATCGTTTAAAGATGTTGTTTTGCATATATATAGGCAATCATTCTTATTTAATTAAAACGTCTTTTTGCAACTCTTTTTAATGTCAATACATCATTTTACCTTACTTTTTATTTTCTCGTATTTAACGATGCAAAGGTATGGTAAAAGGAAATGGAGAGAATCAAAATAATGGCAAAAATGAAGATTATGCCCATTTATTTGATAAATGTCAAATCTTCCATGAACAAGCTTATAAAACAGAGAAATGCCTTCAAATACAAAAAAGCTGAACATATTTGATAATGCATTGATAATCTTCGCATTAATATCGTCAACATTTAGTCGTAATCAATAATAGACATTTCGTTTTCTGCTCTCAAAAAGGTGTTTGCTTGCCAAGTGATGTATGTAGAAAATAATGGTTAGATAAAATATAAAAAAGCTACAAACATCGAATATCGGAGAAATATATGTAATTTTGCATCAAACTAATAATGATTTTCATATGGAGAATAATCAATTTGATGAAATAGATGAAAAAATCCTTCAAATGTTGGCGAAGGATGGCAATATTCCTTTTCAAGAAGTCGCCCGAGCTTGTGGAGTTTCCGGTACAACCATTCATACACGAGTAAAACGACTTACTTCATTAGGAGTTGTTCAAGGTTCAAAATATATCATCAATCCTACAAAAATCGGTTATGATACCTGTGCTTATATTGGGCTTACGCTTAAAGA